>SLFF01000200.1 GCA_007124395.1 Thermomicrobiaceae bacterium
GACGATGCCGAGTTCTTCGAGATCCAGCCGCTCTGGGCGAGGAATATCGTGACCGGGTTCGCCCGGCTCGATGGCGAAACAGTCGGGATCGTGGCCAATCAGCCGAAGGTGCTGGCTGGGACGCTGGATATCGATGCATCGAGCAAAGCGGCCCGGTTCGTCCGCTTCTGTGATGCGTTCAACATCCCGCTGGTCACGTTCGTGGATGTTCCCGGGTTTCTGCCGGGTACCCACCAGGAGTACGGTGGCATCATCCGGCACGGCTCGAAGCTGCTCTACGCCTACTGCGAAGCAACCGTGCCGAAGGTGACCGTAATCACCCGCAAGGCCTACGGCGGGGCCTATGTGGTGATGTGCTCCAAGGCCCTGCGGTCTGACTTCAGCGTTGCCTGGCCGACGGCCGAGGTCGCGGTGATGGGGCCAGACGCGGCGGTCGGGCTGATCAACCGGCGTGAGATTGCCGAGGCGGAGGATCCCGAGGCGCGGCGCAAGGAACTCGTAGAAGAGTACGGGCGTGAATTTGCCAATCCGTATCAGGTGGCATCGCGCGGGTACGTGGATAGTGTGATTCAGCCGAGCCATACCCGACCGTGGCTGATCAATGCGCTCCGGACCGCTCGAACGAAACGCGTGGATGCCCCGCGTCGCAAGCATGGAAACATACCGCTATGACGTTTGATGCCGACTCGATTCGTGTCTCGATTCACCCAGAACCGACTGACGAGGAGTTTCTGGCGATTCTTCAGGCTTTGAAGGTCCTGGACAACGAGCCAGAGGCGGTCGATGGGGAGCGCGGGGAGACAAAATCCTCTGGCTGGCGAGCCATGTATCGTCAGGAGCAACAACGTCTACGTCACTGGCCGTGGCAGGAGCAGAGCTGGGCACGCCGGCGCTGATCGATTTTTCCGGGATGGAGCAGGAGTCTGGTGTTCTCGAAGATACTGGTAGCCAACAGAGGTGAGATCGCACTGCGTATCATGCGCTCCTGTCGCGATCTGGGAATTCCGAGCGTGGCAGTCTACGCCGAAGGGGAGCACGAAGCTCCGCATGTTCGCTATGCCGATGAGGCCTGGCGGATCGATTCTGCGGCCCCGATCCCGTATCTCGATATCGAGGCGCTCCTGCAGATTGTGAGCGACACCGGCACGGATGCAATTCATCCGGGCTACGGGTTTCTCTCCGAGAATGCCGGGTTTGCCCGGGCTTGTGCCGACGCTGGAGTTACGTTTGTCGGTCCCGGTCCAGAAGCGATCTCGGCTATGGGCGACAAGATCCAGGCCAGAGAGCTGGCCCGTCAGGCGGAGGTACCGCTGGTGCCGGGGAGTGACGGCGCCGTTGAACCGGACGGACTGGAGCAGATTGCCGATTCGATCGGATACCCGGTGGCGCTGAAAGCTGCCGCTGGTGGGGGCGGTCGAGGGTTCCGGGTCGCCAAAGGTCCGGATGAGCTCGATGACGCACTGGCCGGAGCTACCGGAGAGGCCGAGCGCTACTTCGCCGATCGGCGAGTGTTCATCGAGCGGTATCTCGAAGCCCCGCGGCATGTCGAAATACAGGTGCTGGCTGATTCCCACGGAACGGTTGTCGCCCTCGGCGAGCGGGACTGCTCGGTGCAGCGGAGGCATCAGAAGCTGATCGAAGAGGCGCCATCTCCGGTGCTGTCCGATGAGCTTCGATCTAATATGGAGCAGGCAGCCATCCAGCTGGCTCAGGCGGTCAAGTACGTGTCTGCCGGGACAGTAGAGTTTCTGGTGGAGAACGACGAGTTCTTCTTCCTGGAGATGAACACCCGGATTCAGGTGGAGCATCCGGTCACTGAGCTCATCACCGGAGTCGATCTGGTTGCCGAACAGATACGGATTGCCAGTGGCGTGGAGATCTCGCCAGACTTCGGACAGGTCCGCGCCGGCCACGCCATCGAATGCCGGATCAACGCCGAAGACGTTCAGGCGAATTTTCAGCCTGTCTCCGGGACAATCTCTGCCTGCACCATTCCGGGCGGCCCGGGAGTCCGACTGGACGGAGTTATCGAAGCTGGAGGCGTGGTCTCCCCGAACTTCGACTCGTTGCTGGGCAAACTGGTGACCTGGGGCAGCGATCGCGATCAGGCGCTTCGACGCATGCGTCGGGCGCTGTCTGAACTCCAGATTTCCGGGATACCGACCACCACATCGTTTCATCGACAGGTGATGGCCCACCCGGTTTTCGAGAAGGGAACCTACGACACACGATTTCTGGAGCGTTACACGGAGGTGATCGAGGCGAGCTCGAAGGTGGACGACATCGGGGCGCCGGTTGCGACGCAGAGTGCTGGGTCCGATGCTGCCGAGTCGGTCCGGGTCGAAGTCAATGGCCGGAGATTCGACGTTCGCGTCTTTCGGCCGCAGTCCGAATCGAAATCGAAACGCCCGCCGGCGCTCAGTGCCTCCCGCAGCACCGCGGCAATAGCGCCGGACGGGAGCGAATCGATCGTCAGCCCGATCCAGGGCAAGGTTCTCTCTGTCGCGGTGGAAATTGGGGACGTTGTTCGAGCTGGAGATGTGATCTGTGTGGTCGAGGCGATGAAGATGGAGAACGAGATCAGTGCTGGCCGTGATGGAACAGTCTCCCGGCTCGAAGTCGGGACTGGCGAGACCGTCGAATCGGGAGCGCTGATTGCCATAATCGAGAGTGGAGAGGCCGCTGCCGACGATTGATCTTCCACCGTCCCCACACCGCCCCACATTGACCTGAAATTCGCCGGATCAATTTTGATCCGGCGTTTTCCCATTCCGTCGCATCAAACAGCAAATAAGCGAACGTACGTTCGGAACGTACAGGCAGTGAACGTGACATAATTACATTGCTGAGAGGGTGTACGTATGTATAATGTGGATAACAGTGGGGGTGAGTGGGGATAAGTGGGGTCACTTGTGGAAAACTCCCTACTCATTGGATGACGAGGAGACCTGTCGAGCATCTGGCGCACGGTTGGCCGGACTCGACGGGTTCGACATCTCTGGCAGACGATAGCAGGGGGCGGAAGCAGTGTTTCTCGGACGGTACTCCCACAACGTGGATACCAAAGGACGTCTGGCCATCCCGGCCAGATTCCGGGATGCGCTGGGTTCCGAGGTCGTGATCACCCGGGGGATCGATCGCTGCCTCTCTCTGTATCCGATGGAGGCGTGGGAACCTCTTGCCGAGAAGGTCTCGGCACTGTCGATCAGTGATCCTGATGCTCGAACATTCCGGAGAATGGTCTTTGCCGAAGCATCGTATCTCGATGTTGATCGTCAGGGACGAATTCTTCTTCCGGCCGACCTCCGACAGTACGCCCACATCGATCGCGAGGCGACCGTGGTTGGCGTCCACTCGTACATTGAGCTCTGGAGCCCGGAGCGCTGGGTTACGCAGTCTCAGGTGATGGACGAAGAGGCATCGAGCATTGCCGAGCGACTGGCGGAGTTCATCTAGGTGGTTACCGTGACGGACATCGGCCCCGACACCGGCCCAGACAAATCAGGACACGTGTCAGTTCTGCTGACCGAGACTGTCGAACTGCTCGCCGTGGGTCCCGGCGGTCGATACATTGACTGCACTTTCGGCGGGGGAGGGCATAGTCGGGAAGTGCTCCTCCGTTCGAACCCGGATGGACAGATCCTCGCCTTCGATGCCGACCCGGCCGCGAAATCCCGGGCAGCGATCGTGCAGTCTGAGTTTCCCGGTCGATTGACACTGGTACAGGCAAATTTCGCCCAGTTGGCGGGGGTTGCCCGCTCAAAGAGTTTCGTTGATGTGGACGGCATCATGTTCGATCTCGGTCTGTCTTCATTTCAATTCGACGAGCATGACCGCGGGTTTTCGATTCACTCGGATGCCCGCCTCGACATGCGCCTCGATCCAGATGCCGACGGACCAACAGCCTGGGACATCGTCAACACCTGGGAGGCCGACGACATCGCCAATGTGATCTTCCAGTACGGCGACGAGCGACGGTCCCGGAAGATTGCCCGTTTCATTGTCGATCGACGACCCATTGAGACCAATCTGGAGCTTGCCAGTGTCGTCGAGGCAGCCGTGGGTGGACGTCGTGGAGCGCGGATTCATCCAGCCACGAAGACCTTCCAGGCGATACGCATTGCCGTCAACGATGAGCTCGGGGCACTACGCACTGCTCTCGCCGATGCGGTGGAACTGACGCGCCCCGGAGGACGCATTGCGGTGATCGCGTTTCACTCGCTCGAAGACCGGATCGTCAAACAGTTTTTTAACCAGGAGGCGCGCGATTGCATCTGCCCGGCCTCTTTTCCTGTCTGTAACTGTGACCACAAGTCAACATTACGTCGAGTGACTCGCGGCGGAATTACCCCTGGTGACGAAGAACAGCATGAGAACCCGCGCAGTCGGAGCGCACGACTACGAGTTGCGGAGCGCATTTGATGAGCACCCTGACACACGGGCAACGCGCACAGGCAGCACGGCGTGAGCGTGAACAGGCCCGAGCGCAACCGGTGGCGCCGAAGCGCCCATACATCATCATCAACGGCGCAACGATGGTTGCCATCGCCGCAATTGCGCTGACTTTGATTGGAATCCTCTACCTGGTTCAGACCAGCCAGGTCGCTCAGCTCGGGTATGACCTCAGTCGTTTGCAGACCCAGCGAGATGCGGCGACGTTGGAGATCTCCGAGCTCGAGTACGAGATCGCCCGGTATGAGTCGCTCCAGACAGTTGAAGAGGTCGCCACTAGCCAGCTCGGAATGACGCCGCTGTCAAACTACGCATTCATCGATCTGCGGATGCCAGAGCAGCGAAACCTGACCGTTCCTCCCGTTGCCGAGTCGGAGTCGCAGACGTTCTTCGAGCGAGTTTTCGATGCCGTTCTCGGGGTTGGTTCGGCCGAGTCCGAACGAGTCGACATGACACAGTACACGTTGGGTGAGTAAACAGGTATGGACGCAGTCAACGACATTCCGAGAAGCAGAATCATCATCCTGCTTGTCGCCTTCATCCTCTTCTCGATGGCGGTTGGCTACCGGGTGTTCTCGTTCCAGATCGTTCATGGTCTGGATCTGACCGAGCAGGCGCAACAGTTCCGGTTTCGGGAAGATGTGGTGCCGGCTGAGCGGGGCGATATCCTCGATCGGCGCGGCCGGAAGCTGGCGACGAACGTCCCCGCAGACCGGATCTCAGTGATCGTTCATCAACTGGACGACCCGGGTGATACGGCGCGGGAACTGGCGCAGATCATCAACCGGGATGAGGGCGAAATCCTGGAAGCGATTAGCCACCCGGATCGTGAGTGGGTGGTGCTTCAGCGTCGCCTGTCTCCGGAAGCGTCTCAGCAGATCAAATCACTCGATATGGACGGGATTGTCCTCGATCCCGAGCCCCGGCGAACCTATCCGATGGGGAATTTCGCCTCGCAGGTTCTGGGCTTCGTCAACTTCGACTATGAGGGCTCGTATGGAGTCGAGGGCGCCTACCATAGCCTGATTGCCGGAGAGCCGGGCCATCTGATCGGTGAGCGAGATGGTGCCGGGAATGTCATCGCACTGGGCCACTCTACCTGGGACCCTGCCCAGGATGGGGCAGATCTCGTGTTATCGATCGACAGTTCAGTACAGCGGATCGTCGAGGAAGTTCTCAGGGAGACGATCGAGGACATGGACGCAGCCGGGGGGACGATCATCGTACAGAACCCGAACACCGGCGCGATTCTCGGGATGGCCAGCCATCCGGGATACGATCCGAACGAGTTCAATCAGGTTCAGGACGCCCAGCTTTTCGGGAATCCGGCGATCTCCAATGTCTACGAACCGGGATCGACGATGAAGGCGCTGGTGATGGCCATCGGTCTGGAGACTGGTGCTGTAGCGGCGGACACTGTTCATCCGGGCGGCCCCTATCGTGAGCTTCCCGGTGGTGAGCGTGTTTATAACGCGACGCTCATGGATTTTGGTCCGGAATCGATGACTGAGGTGCTGGTTCACTCCAGCAATGTCGGAGCAATGTATGTGGCCGAGCAGCTCGGAGAGGATGATCTCTACCGTGGGCTTACCGCCTTCGGTTTTGGTGACCAGACCGGCATCGATCTCTCCGGGGAAGAGTCTGGACTGTTCCCGCTTCCCGGTGATCCCAACTGGTACCTGACCAACCTGTACACAAACTCGTTCGGGCAGGGTATGGCGGTCACTCCATTGCAACTCATCAATGCGATCTCAGCGGTGGGGAACGGCGGGCAATTGCTGACGCCGTATCTGGTGGAGGAGATCCGGCATCCAGATGGAAAGGTCGAGCAAACCGAGCCAGAGGTGATACGCGATGTCATCTCACCGGAAACGGCGCAGGCAGTCAATCAGATGATGACGACGACGGTGGATTCAGCGCAACGGGTGTACGGCGTTCCCGGTTATCAGATTGCCGCCAAGACCGGAACGGCGCAGATTCCGGGGATTGACGGAGGCTATGAGCCGGGGGCGACCATCGGCTCGATCGTCGGGTTCGGGCCATCGGACGATCCGCAATTTTCGGTGATTGTGAAGATCGATCGTCCACAGGAGTCGCAGTGGGGTGAGCGTGCCGCTGGGCCGGCATTCCAGGAGATTTTCGAAGAGTTGTTCCTGTTGTACGGCATTCCTCCAAGCGATCCGGATCAGGTACGATAGGCGATTCTGGACCCGTCCAGTGTGTGAGATGCAACGACCAGGAGAACGGAGACGCACGTGATAACACTCCGGGATGTTCTCGAAGGAACACAGGGGAGAATCCATGGAGATGTCCCGCAGGACTTGATGTTCAGTCATGTCTGCCATGATTCTCGTCAGATCCAGCCCGGCGATCTCTTCATCGCCATCGTAGGACCAAACTTCGATGGGCATGACTTTGTGTCGGACGCGAAAGACAAGGGTGCGATCGCGGCGCTGGTTTCAGAGGACGGCCTGTCGAAGGCCAGTGATGCAGGGGTTCACCTGATCGTAGTGGAAGATACCGGCCTCGCCCTTCAGCGATTGGCCGCCTACTGGCGCACGCTCTTCGACGTGTCGGTGATCGGCGTGACCGGGAGCATGGGAAAATCGAGCGCCAAGGAGGTCATCGCCTCGGTTCTGGCGCAGAATTTTTCGGTTATTCGTGCCCGCGCCAGCTACAACAACGAGATCGGCATGCCGCTGACATTGATGGAGGTAAACCCGGATACCGAGGCCGCGGTGCTGGAGTTCGGTGGGGCGTATCGGTTCGGCGAGATCACCGAGCTTGCCGACATCGCACGGCCTACTGTCGGGGTGGTCACCAATGTCAGTCACTCACACCTTCAACGCATGGGCAGTCTTGAAGCGATCGCGGAGACCAAAGCGGAGCTGCCGCGGTCTCTCCCGGCGGATGGCGTGGCGATCCTCAACGGTGACGACTTCCGGGTGCGGGCGATGGCCGATGAGTCCCCAGCTCCGGTCGTGTTCTATGGCCTGGCACCGGACTGCGAAGTCCGGGCGAAGGATGTGGAGAGTCACGGACTGGATGGAATTTCCTTCACCCTGGTGATGGACGGCGATGAACAGCACCTCAATGTCCCACTTATCGGGGCGCACAGCGTGCACACTGTGCTGGCCGCCATCGCGGTCGGTCGCTGGTTCGGTATGGGCCTGGATCAGATGATTCCGGGTTTCGAGGATTCCGCGATTCAGCTGCGACTGCTGACCCTGCCGGGGATCAACCGGTCAACGATCATCGATGACACCTACAATGCCAATCCCACGTCATGTCTGGCTGCTCTCAATCTACTGGCTGAGCTCGATGCGAACCGCAAGGTCGCGATATTTGGCGACATCCTGGAGCTGGGCGAATTCGAAGATGAGGGGCACCGCATCGTTGGACGGCGATCGGCGTCGGTGGTCCAGCAGTTGATCAGTGTCGGAGATAAGGCGCGAATCATCACCGATGCAGCGATCGACAGTGGCATGAGCCAGGATCAGGTGATCGCGTTCGAATCCAAAGACACCGCGATCGAGCAGTTGCCGTCCCTCATCCAGCCGGGTGATTTCGTTCTGGTAAAGGGCTCGCGCGGGGTCAAAATGGAGGACGTTGTGTCTGCGCTCCGTGACGGGTCGCGCCCAGCATGATGCCTATTCTTACCAGCCTTCCGCTACTCTTCAACATTATCGAAGACAGCATCATGCCCAGCGGGCATATCGACAATCTGGCTGTCTCGATGGCGCTCTCAAGTCTGGCGTTCGTCTTCGTTCTGCTGGTGGGAAGACCGTATATCGAGTTTCTCCGCCGGAACAAGGTGGGCAAGCAGATACGCATCGAAGAGCCGGAAGGCCACTCCAGCAAGACCGGGACGCCAACGATGGGCGGCCTGATGATCACGATTCCGGTGATCATTCTGACGCTGGCTTTTAATCTCTCTGGACGGTTGTCCATGCTTCTGCCGCTCGGCGTATTGATCGGTACCGCGATTCTGGGGGCGGTGGATGACCGCATGAACCTGGTCGGTGGCTCCAAGACCGGGATGACGGCCCGCTTCAAGATGGCATGGTTGCTCCTGTTTTCGATGATCACCGCAGTGATCCTGCACTTCCCACTGGAACTGTCGGCGATGAACATTCCGTTTCTCGGTCGGCTGGAGCTCGGCCTGTTCTATATCCCGATCGCGATCTTCGTGATTGCCGGGACGGCAAACGCCGTCAATCTGACGGATGGGCTCGATGCGCTGGCCGGCGGGACCGCTGCGGTTGCGTTCACAGCCTTCGGCATCATTGCGTTCCTGCAGGGGCAGGTCCACGTGGTCACCTTCTGTTTTGCGATGGCGGGTGCCATTCTCGGGTTCTTGTGGTTCAACGCGCACCCCGCGCAGGTGTTCATGGGTGACACTGGCTCGCTATCGCTTGGCGCAGCGCTGGCAACGGCGGCGTTCATGACCGGGCAGTGGTTGTTGCTGCCGGTTGTTGGATTCGTCTTCGTTGCGGTCACGCTGTCAGTGATTCTGCAGGTCGGGTATTTCAAGTTGACCGGAGGAAAGCGGCTGTTCCGAATGGCGCCGCTGCACCTGCATTTCGAACTCAAGGGATGGTCTGAGACGCAGATCACGATCCGGTTCTGGTTGATCGGTATGCTTGCCGGCTTGCTCGGCGTTGCACTGGCCATGGTATAGGGAGCGATATGATGGCTCGATACCGCGGTGAACCATTGCAACTCGAAGGTGCCCGGGCACTGGTGATGGGTCTGGGCACCCGTCAGGGCGGGGTCGGCGTAGCACGCTACCTGGTTCGACACGGCGCCGAGGTCACCGTTACCGACCTCAACGATGCGGCGAGTTTGCAGGCATCGATCGATGCGCTCCAGGGGCTGCCAATTACCTGGCGGCTCGGCGAACACGTGGCCGAAGATTTCGATCAGGCCGACATCGTTGTCCGGAATCCGGGCGTTCCGTTCGACTCCCCATGGCTGGAACGAGTGCGCCAGCGTGGGGGCCGGATCGAGATGGAAATGTCGCTCTTTTTCCGTTCCTGCCCGGCGCCGATTATCGGCATCACCGGCACCAAGGGAAAGACAACGACTGCCTCGATCTGTGCCGGGATTCTGCGGCGTCATCGGCCCGATACCGTCCTGGCCGGAAACATGGGCACCTCAGCGCTGGATCAGCTCCAGTCCATCGACGCTGAGACGCCGGTGGTTATCGAACTGTCCAGCTGGCAGCTTGAGGGACTTGCGCTCTACGAGATGAGCCCTGACATCGCCGTACTGACCAACATCAGCCAGGACCATCTGAATCGCTATTCCTCGATGGATGCCTATATCGAGGCGAAACGCCACATCGCTCGCTTTCAGACGAGCAGTGACTGGTTCGTGGTCAACCGCAACGACCAGCAATGCTGGGATTCCCGCGAGGTAACCGCGGCTCATGTGGTGCCGTTCGGCTATCTTCACACCGATGATGATGGCGCCGGGCTCGAGCACCACAGCCTGTACTGGTCGCGAGCTGGTGTCCGAACCCCGCTGGTTCGAGCTGATGAGATCCCGCTACAGGGTGATCATATGGTCTTGAATGCGCTGGCAGCCTCTGCTGCGGCATTGCTGATCGGAGCGCGGGTCGATACGGTCCGGCAGGGGCTTCGATCAGCCCAGTCGGTGCCACATCGTCAAGAGCTTGTGGCGTCGATCGATGGGGTCGATTTCATCAATGACACCACGGCGACGGCCCCGGCTGCGGCGATTGCGGCCCTGGAAACGTTTCAGCATCGACCGATCGTGCTTATCTCCGGAGGCGCCAGCAAGGGTGCCGATCTCAGCCGTTTCGCCAGAGTTGCTGC
>SLFF01000424.1 GCA_007124395.1 Thermomicrobiaceae bacterium
GGCCGGTCTGGTTCGTGATATGCCACATCTCACCTACGAAGAGGCTGAGGAATACATCAACAAATGGCTGACCAGAGCAGCAAAGGCCGCTGAATTTCTGGATCGTTGCCGACGTGTGGCCCGTACTGGAATTCGCGAATTGGATCGTATGGCGGCATCTCCGGACCTGGCTTCTCCAGTGCTTCGTCGGGAACGCCGTGCTCCTGGAGGTATTCAACGCCGAGAAGTCCGAGGAGAACCTGGAATTGTGGATCGTTCTCCGGGTGCCACTCCAGACGGTTGCGCTCGAAATACTGTACGAGATGCTCTTCACCATCGCCGGCTGGCGGTGGGTCATTGCGTTCCACGAACTCGCGCGACTTCGGATAGCCGAAGTTCCGCTGTCCGTTGTTAGCATCCCAGTATGGTTTGAAGTGCTCGATGCCGTGACCGGTCAGCGAGAAGAAGCGGCGCTCGTTTGTATCGGTGAACGGCTCGACCGGTTCGAACTCTGGTTCGACGCCTTCGCGGTCAGCGATCAGTTCGTTACCGAGCAGCATCAGGAGAACCTCATACTCGGTCCCTGCATGCTCCGGGTGATATTCGAAGATGGCGCGCTGGAAGTACTGCTTGTACATGCCATCTTCTTCATGCCAGAAAGTGTTGGTAATCGGGAAGCCAAAAATCATCAGGCCGCCGCGTGTTTCCCAATACTCACGAAAGTGGCCCTGCACCCAGTAGCCGGTGTCTTCGAAGTAGCGTGGGAGCATCAGGTCCTTTTGCGGCTCATAGTTGGCCGATGCTGTGTTGTTGTCTGAATTGAATGCCGCGACCGGTGCCAATGAGGCAACCAGCACAACAGCCATCAACAAAATTCTCAACGATTTCACGTAGCTCTGTCCCTCCCTGTCAAACCTTCAGAATTTCACCACCCGGTCAGATCCCCAGTTCTTCCTCCTATCCTCCGGATGACTCGGATTCGTCACCTTCGATAATGTCACCGCTTGGCTCACCCGCTCCGGGGGCCTCTTCTGGTGCCTGAGCATCAGGACTGGTACTTGGTCCGACTCGAAAACGGTTTGCCCAAGGCTGGAAATTGCTATAAAAGTAATCTTGCCGGACCACTTCTCCATTGCGGTTGGTCACCGTTCGCGGCAACGTGATCTCGAGTCCAGGTCGCGCCCCTTCAACCTGTCGGCGCTCACCCGGAGCAAGGCTATCATCGATGATCTCGACATCGCCCGGTGGATCGGTTTCACTCGAGATCACTGGTTCACCCATTCTCACGTCGTACCCCAGGTCAGGCCCGTAGAGATTGACATAGAGCTGACCATCGGCGACGTGGGTGTGAACGAGCATGTAGCTATCAGTGCTGTTGACGAATTTGAAATCGAGATCCGGCTGGAAGATCGCGGCATCGAAACCGAGCGGCCAGTCACCCTGCTCGTAGTACCCAACAATGTAGGCGTGCGGATGACGCTCAGTGATTGGCAACCCACTGAAGAACGCGGCACGAAACGCGGTCGTCGATACTTGGCAGACTCCGCCGCCAACGCCTTCAACGGTCGCTTCTGCTTCGATCACGAAGGCTTCCTGGTACCCGCGCTCGATACTGATCTCGCCGATCGCCCGGTTGAATGAGAACTCGGTACCCGGCGGGATGAGGGTGCCGTCCAGATAGCCGGCGGAGACCTGAATATTGTGCACCCGCGAAGGCGCAGAATTCCAGAAGGCCGATTGGCCCTGCGACATCAAACCGTCGATCCCCAACTCGTGCAGATTGTTGGAGTCGATCGCCGGTCGCGTAACATTGTAGGCGAGCTCTACAGATCGCTCACCGTTCTTCACAGCCTCTTCCAGACGAGCCACAGTGGCGTAGAGATCTCGCTCCACACCGTTCTGGCTCGGAGTGGTGGCGACCACTCCGCTACCGCCCCAGGCAACCCGCGCGTTCTGGGCTGGTCGATTGACGTCATCGATCATATTGCTGAGGTAATTGACAATCGGATCATGGTGGAACACCAGTTCCATCTGGCCGCTTTCGCCGGGGCTCAGGGTGAGGAACTCTGCTAGATTCTGCGGCTGAATCGACCAGCTGCGATCCTCGAACCAGATCGTCAACGGCTCACTCAACGTGCTGTCGATCAGGGCTCGGAGCGACTCGACGTCGCTATCGGTGAACGCTGGCTCGGTTTCCTGGTGACTGACCTCGATCGTCTCTGAACTCAGGTTGAAGAGCGAATCGGTGATGGACTGAGCCAGCGCTTCCTGCTCGATCTCGATACCGTTCCGGGCATCGGCAATCGAAAGACGATCGTCGATGATCGAAAGTTGCGGCACCTGGGGTGACACGTTGGTGTCGAGCGCGATCGACTGCACATATTCGTGTAGCCGCGCTTCATCCAGGCTCAACCGCAGAGGAATCGAGCGCTCGTCTTCACCGAATAGACGGGCCTGAACTCGCTGAATCGGCGATTCTGAACGACGTGCGTGCTCAACGGTCTGCAGGTAGTTGAATTCAGCACCGAGTTCGGCCATCGACGGCTCCCACACTCGATCCATCCAGACGATCTGGAACGGCTGATCTGTGTAGCCCGAGAGTTCCTGTTCGAGTCTGGATGCCGCGTCGCCGTTGCTGTGCTCGCCGATGTCAATGCCGGCCACCATCACCCCAGCGGGCAC
>SLFF01000318.1 GCA_007124395.1 Thermomicrobiaceae bacterium
CCCAGGAGAGGTTGGTCATCATGAGCGCCGCACACGATTACGCCTTTCCCGCACTGCCATACGATGACTGGGCAGATAGCAAGAACACCCTGCACCGCTACATGCAGATTGCCGGAAAGATCCGTCTGGTCCAGACCCCGAAGCTCAACCACTGGTGGCATGTGACGTTCTATGTCTCGCCACGCGGCCTGACCACCGGGCCGATTCCGCACGGTGAGCGGACGTTCGACCTCACCTTCGATTTCTTCTCTCACGAACTCGTGGTAACGATCAGTACAGGTGAGCGGCTTGCTCTTGCTCTGCGTGATGGCGTCTCGGTAGCGGATTTCTACGCGCGCCTGATGAAGGCGCTCGACGATCTGGACCTGCCAGTGCGCATCGTGGACCGGCCGTTCGATCTGACTCCGACGACACGGTTCTCACAGGATCACGACCACGCCAGCTACGATGCGGATGCCGTCAACCGCTACTGGCGTGTGCTGGTTCAGGCAGACCGGATCTTCCAGCAGTTCCGGGGCAGATTCGTCGGAAAGTCCAGTCCGGTACATCTCTACTGGCACAGCTTCGATCTGGCGCTCACCCGATTCTCCGGGAAAGCAGTCGATCTTCCGGATGGTACCGACCCGGTGACCAGAGACGCCTACTCCCATGAGGTGATCAGCTTCGGCTTCTGGGCAGGCGATCCGAAGGTTCGCGAACCACATTTCTATTCCTATACGGCTCCCCAGCCAGACGGGTTGACCGATCAGCCACTCCAGCCAGAAGCGGCGCACTGGACGAGTAGCGGATCGGGGTCGCTGGCCCTGTTGCCGTATGACGTGGTCCGCAACGCACCAGATCCTGACGAGACGCTGCTGCAGTTTCTGGAGAGTGCCTATCAGGCAGGTTGCCGGACGGCGGGCTGGGATACGGAAGCGTTTCGGCGCTCCTGAGTGGGACGCTGATAGCGTTCTCGGCTCTATTAGCATCTGCAGTATCATTGTCAGACGTGCCAGAATTGCGCACCTGTTTCAACGATTGACAAGAAGGGGCATGCCGGGTCTATGCGGATCGTTTCCTTACTCCCTGGCCTGACCGAGATCTGCTATTCGCTTGGTCTGGGACATGATCTCGTTGCGGTGACACACGAGTGCGACTACCCCTCAGGGGCGAGTTCGATCCCGCAGATCACTCGCAGCACACTACCTGATCAGGCCACCACCAGCGCTGAAATCGATCAGCAGGTCCGTGCTGCATTAGCGGCCGGAGAGCCACTCTATGAACTCGATGTTGACCAGTTACGGCAACTTCGCCCGGATCTGATCCTGACGCAGGATCTCTGTCACGTCTGTGCATTGACCAGTGATGACATCCGGGAGATTGCCCGGTCGCTCGATCCGGTGCCGGAGGTCATCTCCTCTACTCCTCATTCTCTGGATGATGTGCTGAATTCGATTCACCAGATCGGGCGAGCTACCGGACGAACGGCCACGGCCGCCGCAGTGGGGCAGGCGCTCCAACGCCGGATCGACCGGATTCGCGAGCAGGTCAGCCGAGTCGAGCACCGTAGCCGGGTGGTCTGCCTGGAGTGGCTCGATCCACCGATGGTCGCCGGGCACTGGGTGCCGGAACTGGTGGATATTGCCGGTGGGATCGATCTGCTCGGCAAAGCTGGAGAGCCATCCTTCGAGATTACCTGGCAGGACGGCATCGATGCCGATCCGGATGTGATCGTGTTGATGCCATGCGGGCTGAGCGTGAGAGATACAGCGGCGGAGGTGACGCGTCTCGTCGAGCAACAAGGTGCTGTTCCGGCGGCGATCGAGCAGACATCGGCAGTCCGGGATGGGCATGTCTGTGTGGTCGATGGCTCGGCATACTTCAGTCGACCTGGCCCCCGCCTGATCAATGGACTTGAGATTCTGACCGGTATCCTGCACGCCGAACTGGCCGTCGGGCCCACCCCGCCGGGCTCGGTGCATCCGGTTCAGCTGGTACCGGTGGGGATTCACCGGTGATCGATCAGCGGCGCTTTCCCGGCTCACTGGTTGTGCTGGTGATCAGCGCGATCGGTGCGCTGGCGTTCCTGTATCCGTTTCTCCTGCCATTGATCGGGCAGGAAGAGCGGCTCATGGGGCGCGGGATGGAAGTGCCGATCCTCTTCGGGCTGCTCGCCTTTGCCTGCCTGATCGTCATCCTGCTCGATGTTCAATCGAGAACCACCGGTGCAGGTCCGGGAGCGGCTCGAATCGTCGCGCTGCTGGCGGTTCTGGTGGCCTTCGATGCTGCCCTGCGCCTGATTCCGAGTATGCTCGGGGCCTCTCCGATCTTCCTGCTGATCATTCTGGTCGGGTTTGCCTACGGGCCGGATTTCGGCTTTCTGATGGGTGCCCTGACGCTGCTCGTTTCCGCGTTCATCACCGGCGGTCTTGGCCCCTGGCTGGCGTTTCAGATGCTGACGGCTGGCTGGGTCGGCATGACCGCGGGCTGGCTGCCGAGGCTCGGTGACTGGCGTGAGGTGGCGATGCTGTGCGGATTCGGCGCCGTCTGGGGGTTCCTCTTCGGGGCGATCATGAACCTCTGGTCGTGGCCGTATGCCGCACCTGGCCTTCAGCAACCGACTGGCCTCTACTGGGTTCCCGGTATGTCAGCGCTCGAGACGCTGCGCACCTACGGGCA
>SLFF01000056.1 GCA_007124395.1 Thermomicrobiaceae bacterium
ATGGCAGACCGACGATCGGATCATCCTGGCCCGGAACGAAGATTACACCTGGGGCCCGGAGTTCTACGAGAACCGTGGTCCAGTCTATCCAGACCAGCTGATCCTGCAGGTCGTCCCTGAGGATGGATCACGAACCGCGCTGATCGAGACCGGCGAGGCAGACCTGAACATCGAGGTTGCGCCGCGTGACGTTAGCCGACTCGAAGATGAGCCAGGTGTCACCGTCGAATCATTCCCGCGTGTCTCGTCCAACCACTACAGTTTCAACATGGAGCGTGAGATCTTCCAGGACATCAATGTCCGCCGGGCAGTGATGCACGGGATCAACCGCGAAGAGATCACCGAATTCATCATGCACGGTCAGGCGGACCCGGCAGAGGGCTACCTGCACCCGGATATGGTCGGTGCCACAGACCGAAGCGAGACCGGGCCGATGGTCCAGTACGATCCGGATACCGCTGTCGAACTGCTCGAGGAGTCTGGCTGGGAAGAGGGCGACGATGGCATCCGCGAGAAGGATGGTGAGCCGCTTACCTTCACTGTCTTCCTGGAGGGTGAACTGCATGAGCAGATTGCTCAGGTGGTTCAGGATCATCTCCGCGAGATCGGTGTCGACATGCAGATCAATCGTCTGGAGAGCGCAGCCCTGAGCGATGCACTCCAGGCCGGAGAGCACGATGTGCTGTTCCGTCCGATGATCTACAGCTCCGAGGACCACATGTACTTCTTCCACTCGGACTTCATTCCGTCGCCGAACGCGAGCTTCTGGAGTGATCCCGAGTTCGATGATCTGTTCGATGTGAGCCAGACGACGACCGATGAAGACGAGATGTACGATGCCTTCAGCCAGATGGAAGTGCGAATGCTCGAAGAGGCAGTCGTTGTTCCGATTCAGCATCAGCGCTGGATCTTCGCCTGGCGCGATGGTGTCGAAGGCACGACGTTCCACCAGATCCACGGCATCTACAAGATGATGGACTTCTGGCTGGACGACTAGATCGCTCGCGCCGGTGGGGTTGTCACCCTGCCGGCGCGTACTTTTTGCCGGGCATTAGCCAATAGAACGGGTTCATCACGCCTGGTGAACCACTGGAAGGGTCAATCAAGTGGCGGAGCGCACACGCATAGACGCCAAAGTCATCGTGGGATTCCAGGATGGTGAGCATCGAGTGCTGGAAGACGGCTGCATCGTCCTCGAGGGTAACGAGATCATTCACGTTGGCAAGGATTTCGACGGAACCGTTGACAAAACGATCGATGCAACCAACCGGGTGATAACGCCCGGGTTCATCAACACGCATACCCACCTTGCTGGTTCTCCGCTGGATAAATCATTCATTGAAGACCGGGGACGTCGTCAGTTTTCGATGACCGGACTGATCGAGATGTTGCCCGTCCGCGGCGCCGCACAGGACAGTGAGGGCACCGAAGCGTGTGTCGACTACTCGATGGGCGAGCTGATCCGAACCGGCACTACCACGGTCATGGAGATCGGTGGCGTGGGCGACTATGTGGCAGATCAGGCCGAGAAGGCCGGTCTGCGTGCGTACATCGGCAATGGATATCGCTCTGGTCGATGGTATACGCCAGACGGAAAACAGGTGAAGTACTCCTGGGATGTCGAGGCTGGCGAAGAGGGCTTCAAGAAGGCGGTCGATTTCATCGAACGTGTCGATGGTCGGGCCAACGGCCGGATCAAGGGCTTCCTCTCTCCGGCTCAGGTCGATACATCCACCGAAGAGCTGCTTCGCAAATCTCGGGAAGCCTCGGATTCGATGCAGGTGCCGCTGGCGCTGCACGTCTCACAATCCGTTTTCGAGTTCGACGAGATGACCAAACGCCACGGCATGACGCCGATCGAATGGCTGGAGTCGATCGATTTCCTCTCCGAATGGAACATTCTGGGCCACGCCATCATGCCGGCTGGACATTCCTGGGTGCAGTTCCAGGGTGACGATCTTGGCATCCTGGCGCGGCACGGCGCCTCGGTGGCGCACTGCGTCTGGGTGTTTGCTCGTCGAGGCATCGCCATGGAATCGTTCCCGGACTTCATCGATGCCGGGATCAATATGACGCTGGGAACAGATACGTCCCCACAATCGATGATCGAGGGACTCCGCTGGACTGCGGTCATCGGCAAGATGATGTGTCGGGATGCGCAGCGGTCGACGGCCGCCGACGTCTTCAATGCGGCAACGATCAACGGCGCGAAGATGCTGCACCGGGATGATCTGGGCAAGATCGCTCCGGGTGCCAAGGCAGATCTGTTGTTCTGGGATGCCGAATCGATGTTCATGGTGCCATTGCGGGACCCGATCAAGAACATCGTGTATAACGCTCAGACCGAAGACCTGGTGGACGTGATGATCGATGGTGAGTACGTGCAGCAGAACGGCAAGGTGCTGAACGTCGACATCGAGCAGGCCAACGCCGCCTTGCAGTTCGCCGGACGTCGTATGTGGGCCGAAATGGGCGCTGGTGACTGGGCCGGCCGGGGCGCGGATGAGCTGTCGCCGCAGTCGTTCTCACAGTTCGATGCCTGAGAAATGCAGGTGAGTGTGGGTGGTGAGAACTCATGACTAACTACATCATCCGGAGAATCCTGATCATGATCCCGACGTTAATCGGGGTTTCGATTCTGGTCTTCTCCATTA
>SLFF01000246.1 GCA_007124395.1 Thermomicrobiaceae bacterium
ACTGCTCGAGAATCGCATAGGCGAACAGAAACGCTGCTATGAGCTTGATGATCTTCTTGATCGCACGAAACATCGATCTATTTCCTCTCTTAACGCCGGTGGTTATCGCTCGTAAACCCAGGTTCCACCAAGCATAGTGCGAGTTGCGCAGCCTTCACGCAAGGCATCGTCACTGCACGTCAGCGGATCAACGTCGGTCACAATCAGATCAGCCAGTTTACCCGGCTCGATCGACCCCTGCCGATCGTCCAGCCCGATCGCCGCGGCTCCAGCAATGGTGTAGCTCCGGATTGCGGCCTCGCGACTGATTGCTTCAGACTGATCGAATTGCCGTCCCTGCACCGTCTTGCGGGCAACCGCGGCGTACATCCCAACGAAGGGGTTGAAGTCCGTAATCGGGCTATCAGATGAACTGGCCACTGGTACCCCGGCCGCCAGATAGCTGGCCAGCGGAACCGTCTGTGCGGCGCGCCCCTCGCCGAGCGAATTCACGTAACTGTCCCCGAGATTGGTGATGAATGGCGTACTGACCAGCGCACCGATTCGGTGTTCGGCCATAAGGGAGAGCGTCTCCGCTGACGGGAAATACCCGTGATGAATCCGGTGAAACAATCGCGGGTTCGGATTGGCGCGCTGTGCGGCAACCATCGCTCGAACCGCCAAATCCTGGGCTGTCGTTCCGCAGGTGTGGGTATCGATCGACCAGCCGAGATCGTGCGCCCAGCGAACCATATGAGGGTACTCGTCCGGATCGACCACCCATTGCCCGTAATTGTCCGGCTCATCCTTGTATGGCTCATCGAACCGTCCGGTCCGATCGCCAACGCCGCCATCGAGGCCGAACTTGATTCCGCCGAGCCGGAGCATGTCATCCCCGAAACCGGCATGCACTCCGTAGCCCTGAATCCAGTCCTGAAGGCCAGCCATCATGTCCACTGGAGCAAATCCCCAGGCGCCGAGCAGGAGATCGGAGCGCACCGTCAGGACGCCCTCGGCATACGCCGCCTGATAGGCCCGGAGCTGCTCGGGAAACAGTCCGGGATCGGCGATTCGGGTGATGCCGGCCGCATTGTAAGCCCGGGAGCCAATCGCCAGTGCTTCGACCAGCTGTGTCTGCGACAGGCCGGGAATCGCCTGCAAAACCATCTGCTTGGCGCGATCCCGGAACAACCCGTTCGGCTCGCCGGTGTCCGGATCGCGGTCGAACCCGCCAGCGTAGAGCAGATCGGCCGGCGGATCTGGAGTATTTCGCGTGATCCCGGCCGCGGCCAGTGCCGCGCTATTGGCCACCAGTTTGTTCCAGACCCGGTGCATCACGACCGGGTTATCCGGAGCAACGGCATCGAACTCCCAGCGTGTCGGAAAGCGGCCCTCGGCCAGCAACGCCTCGTCCCAGCCCTTCCCCAGAATCCATTCTCCCGGCTTCGCCTGGGCAACGGCCGCCGCCACCCGATCGAGAATCTCCCCAATCGAGCGGCAATCGTAGAGCTGAACCTGCGTCAAACCGACGCTGGTGGAGAGCAGATGGTTGTGGCCATCGATCAGCCCGGGAAGCACAGTTGCGCCGCCCAGATCATCGACACGAGTCCGGCCACTGGCGAGATCGGCGATCTCGTCACTGGTCCCGGTGGCCACGATACGATCACCCTGGATCGCCACCGCTTCTACCACACTGAATGCGGCATCCACTGTCAGAATCCGGCCGTTGAGAAGTATTCGATCAACGCCAAACGGCATAACTTGCCCTGCCTCTACTCATGAGATCGAACAACGAGATAACGAATCTGCCTGATTGCCCGGCAGTATGGTTGCCGGATTGGCCGTTCGTCAATCCGCAGACCGGGCGATCACCAGCAGATCGATCGAACGCTCGACCTGCCCATCACTGATCGGGTAATCGGCAGTGGTGAACTGATCGATCTCCCCCGGCTGCTGACGCCCGACGAATCGCCGGATCACCCGGGTCATGGTGGCATGGATTGGCCCGGTAATGCTTTCGGGCAGGCGATACCTCAGCCCGAGGAAATCGAGCTTCATCATACGGCCGACGATCTTCCGGTTTCTGGCCCGGTACTGCATCACTCGATGACTGCCCGAAACACCGAACATCTCGACGTCCGGGAAGACGATCTCCATCACCTCTTGCAGCTCATCGGCGCTGTACTCGAGCACATGATGCGGATTGGGACCAGTCCCGGCCCAGAGGCGATTGGGAGTGGTCAAAATCAACTCCCCGCCAGGTTTCAGCACCCGACGAGCCTCAAAGAGGAACCCCGGCGCATCGTCCAGATGCTCCAGCACCTGAAAACAGCAGAGGGTATCGAACGAGTCATTCACAAACGGCAGGGAACTGGCGTCGCCCTGCAGAAATCTGGGGCCGTCTGCGTCGGCGTATTTGCTCCGAGCGTAACTGGCTGCTTCCATTGAGTAGTCTAGCCCGACCACAAACGAGGCAGGCTCGGCCAGCAGCGCCGGTCCATAACCTTCGCCGGCACCGCAATCGAGCACCACTTTCCCGTCCACACGCGCCGCGGCAAACTCGTAGACCGCCAGCGACTGCAGGAACGTCGCCCGAAGCTCTGGAATATCAGGAAGAATTCGTTCGCCGGTAAATCGCATAGTCACGTGGGGAGTCTACTTCACCA
>SLFF01000154.1 GCA_007124395.1 Thermomicrobiaceae bacterium
CAGATTCTCGAGAACGATCGAGCCCATGACGCTCACTGACGCCCATAACCAGCTCGACAACGTTCAGGCATCGATGCCGATTAACGAACGTCTCGAGCAATTCGGGGACGTCCGGGACCTCGGATCGCTTTTTTTGATGGATACGGACTACGCCGAGGATACCGTCCTTCTCCGGGACGACCTCGAACCCGACAACTACTCAGAACTTCTCCACGAAATGCGGGAGGCTCGGCCGTCGCTCGATGCCGCAATGCTCCCCGGTGAACCGGCTCGCGTATCGGTCGATGCGCACATCGAGCCAGACATCCGGGACGATGACGAAGAGGTCGAATCCGATGATCGTGAGGTACAGGTCTGGGTCACATTCATCGACGATGAGGGCTATAAGCATCGAATTTCGATGGGGTCACTCCATCCCGATGATGGCACGGTCGAACTCGCGCTCGATCTGGTCGACGATCTCGGTAACGGCACGCTGACCCGGCCGCAGTACCCACTCGGTATCGCTGCAATCGAGTTCAGCACGCTTGGCCCAGAGGGCGGTGAGAACCGCGGAGTGATCGAGCTCTCCAACTGGCAGGTCTCCGAAAGCATGGATGATGACGACTGGCAACCAGTACCCGCCGAAGAGATCTCCGGCATAGACTGGCAACCATCCACGCACGTATTCACCGGCAGTACCTGGGCCGAGATGGCGATTGAGTCCACAGGAGAGACCACCGCAGTTCGCTACGAGGCTGGAGCAACAAGTCAGGTTTCGATTCGAACCGCAACGATGCGAATCGCCGCACCCTTGCCGGAGGTGCCGGATGGGGTGCCGGTTCTGATCAGCCGACCGCTTCAGGAGCTCGCCGACTACCAGGTTGGTGGGACCGTTCTGGTTCCGGTTGGATCGTTTGCGTTCGAAGGGGTGGTCATAGGCGTCGTCGATGCCTTTCCGGGCACCAACGCCCACGGCGTGTCGGCGATTATCGCTGATCTTCCGACCGTGGTTGCCCTCAACGAGCGGCCCGCACAGTCAACATTCGGCCCAACCGAGCGCTGGATCGGTCTCAACGACGGCGATGTCGATGAACTGGTAGATACCCTTCAGACACAGCCTTATCGGTCTCGCCGGGTGCAATCCAGTGAACAGATGGCCGCCGAGCTCCAGCAGGATCCAGTCGCACTGGGAACCCTTGGTGCGCTCGCGCTCGGCTTCGTTGCGGCAACGGCGGTTGCCGGTGCCGGAATCATGGCAAGCTCGGCTGGATCAGCCCGACAGCGGATGAGCGAGTTCCTGCTGATGCGGGCAATCGGCCTGTCACCCCGCCAACTCACCGGATGGCTCTTCCTGGAGAACAGCCTGTTGATCATCCTCGGGGTCGTCGGTGGCACGCTGCTCGGACTGTTGCTCGGCTGGCTGGTACTGCCATTGATCTCGCTCACCCAGACAGCCGCGCAGGTCTTTCCGGGAGTCCAGATCGTGATTCCCTGGGAGATGATCGGCCTGCTCCAGCTGGCAGGCATCGCACTGCTCATTGTTCTGACGATCACGCTTGGAATCGTTGTACGGCGCAGCGGGCTCGGTGAGTCACTGCGTGTCAGAGACGACTAGACGGAGGAACCTGTTGGCACAGACCAGTTCAACATCTACACCGGGATACCGTGGCCAGGCTCGTCAACCCCGGATCGTCTGCGACAACCTGGTCAAGATCTACAAAATCGCTGACCTCGAGGTGGTCGCGCTGCAGGGGCTCGACCTCGCCGTTGATCCTGGCGAGATGATCGCCATCGTCGGGGCATCCGGGAGTGGCAAATCGACGCTCCTGAACATTCTTGGCGGGCTCGACGTTCCCTCGGCCGGGCGAATCGAAGTCGCCGGCTACGATCTGCTGAACATGACCGAGAGCGATCGCGTCCAGTATCGCAGCGAAGTGATCGGCTTCATCTGGCAGCAGACGGCGCGTAATCTGCTGCCTTACCTCAGCGCTCGCGAGAACGTGGAACTTCCGATGACGCTCGCCGGGGCACCCGGGTTTGCCAGTCAGGCCTATGCCGAAGAGCTGCTGCAGCTGGTTGGACTCGGTGAACGCATGGACCACAAGCCAACCCAGCTCTCCGGTGGTGAGCAGCAGCGGGTGGCGATCGCCGTGTCACTGGCCAACGGCCCGAGTGTCATCCTGGCCGATGAACCGACCGGTGAGCTGGATACCGCGACATCGGGTGAGATCTTCGACATCTTCCAGAACATCCAGACGTCACTTGACGTAACGATCGTGATCGTGACCCATGATGTCGAAGTCTCGGACAAAGTTCAGCGTACCGTCTCGATTCGGGACGGGCGGGTGAGTAGCGAGACGCTCCGCTTCGAGGATCTCGATGGCGAGGGTGACGGCATGCTCAAGGCCGAAGAGTTCGCCGTGCTGGACAAGGCGGGACGCCTGCAGATTCCGTCCGAGTTCATCGAAGAGCTCCAGCTGGAACGGCGTGTCCGCCTGAAGCTGGATCCAGATCGCGTCAACGTCTTTCCGGATGATTCCGACCGGAAACGGGACAGGGAGTAATCATGCATCATTCAGCCGAAGCAGCCACACCGGCCCGCCAGTCCCGTGGATTCTCCCCGACACTGGTGCAGACAACGAATCTCGTCCGGGAATA
>SLFF01000126.1 GCA_007124395.1 Thermomicrobiaceae bacterium
ACCCTCGTCCCACTGGCTATGTCGGGATCACTTTCCGGCGAGCAATTCGGGTATGCAGCGGCCTTGACCAGTCAGTGGCTCCGGTTACTGGCAATCAGCCTCTGGCTCGGTGGGATCCTCGTCCTGGGTGTGCTGATGTATCTCCAGATTCACCGAGAACGACAGGACGCATTCCTCCAGTTTGTTTCCCGAGCGACTACCGGAGCTATCGTTTCAACCATTATTCTGCTGCTAACCAGTCTTTACCTGGCAGATCTCACAATTGGGCGAAGCCTCTCCGGAATCGAGACAGACTTCGGTCAACGCATCGTCACCGCCGGGATAATCGGTGCGATCGCCGTCGGTTTCGGCGGAGTTGCACTGGCACGGGTTCGTCGATCAAGTGATCGGGGAAAGACCGAACCAGGCCTGCGAGTCATCCTGTTCCTGGTCCCGGCACTCATAGCAGCGGCTCTTTTCGCCGAAGCTTCGGTTTCCAGCATTCCAAACGCCCGGGAGCAGATACTGGCATCCCAGGAACGTGTGACGATGGACGTAGACGCGGACACCTACCAGGCAGCTATCCATATCGCTCCGGGCATTACCGGAACCAACCGCATCACTGCCGATATCGCCGGACGTGATACACCGGTATCAGACTCAACCCAGGCACTGATTCGCGTCTCTCAGCCTGGAACGCTGGAAGGGCAACGCGACATCCTGCTCTCCCCACTGGCCGTTTGCACTGCCGATGGCGAGGTGGTGGAAACCGATGTTGCCCGGTTCGATTCCACGGCTGCGTTGCTGGGGGCCCCCGGTAACTGGCGCTTCGATCTCGTCATCCACGACCTCGAACTCGGAGCAATCGAGGAGTCATTCGAGCTGAGGGTTTCCGACCAGCGTCATGCCGGATCGATCCCTCCTCCCCCGCTCCGCTTCTCGGGCTTGCAATCAGCAATCGGAATCTTCACCGGTGCACTGGTGATCGCGCTGGGGGTCGACCTCTACCGGGTACGTGGGGCAGATCAGGAGCAGGGTCCACAGAAACTGGCGCTTCTTGCCCTGACGGTCTTCACCGTGCTGGCGCTCTGGCAGGGGCGGATCTCCCATACGCCAGAAGCCCACGCCTGGAACCCGATACCTCGAACAGTCGAGTCGGTTGAAATCGGCCAGGCCGTATTTCGGGAGCATTGCATAGCCTGTCACGGAGAAGACGGCTCCGGGACCGGAGATCTGGCTGACAGCCTTGATCGCCGTCCGTCCGATCTTACCGATAGTCACATGGACACACACCCGGCCGGAGACATCGCATGGTGGATTCGTGAGGGAATCGATCCAGCAATGCCTGGATTCGCCAACTCACTCGATGAGGAAGAAGTCTGGCACCTGGTGAATTATCTGCGGAGCTTGCGACATCCAGTTGATGACGAGCCAGATCGCTAGCTACCCTGCTGCACATCCCAGACGCGTTGCAAGTACTCCCGGGCATCAGCGACCGTCGCTGGCGCGATCGATTCCGGGTCCCGAATCTGCACGTCGGCGGATTCGAACGCCTCACGCTGCATGTCCGTCCAGCTCTCGCCAGCTTCAGCCGTGGCCATCTGGAATTGCTGAACAGCCTGCTGCTGCTCAATGACCTGCGGGAAGAATTCATCCCAGTAGACGTCGTCGCCACCGGCCTCATCGATCGTCTCACGATACTGCTCAACTGCTGAGACCTCGAACCCGAGCTGCTCCGGATTCTCCTCGATCATCTCGAAGAGCATCCGCTCCTGTTCCACCTGCTGAGCCACCAGTTCTTCGTCGGGCAGATGCCCACGGACCTCCGCCTCCTGGAAAATCGCCATGTCGACGATCAGCGAAGCCAGCGCGATCGTCTCCGGGCTGGTGGACTGAATGATCTCCCGCACTTCCGGGGGGATCATCGGATCACCGAGCGGATCTTCTGAATCCGCACCGAGATTCATCACGTTCTGCTGGATACTCGCCACACGGGAGCGGAAATCGGACTCCATCACCTCATCGCCATTCACCAGAGCAAATGCGTCGATGTCGGCCGCGGTGGTCGTTCGATTCTCGCTATCTGCCGAGAGTGCCGTGAACGCGCCAGTCATCAGAATCAGCGCAAACACGGTGAGGAATACGGTGAATTTACTACGCAGCATTGTCCTGTTACTTGCCTTCCGTATTCGTATGTTACTCTGCTGACCATACCACCAGCGTCTACTTCCAGACCGGGAAAAACGGGGGATCATCGAGTACGGGTCAGATCCCCCAGCTGGCGATGCGGTCCGGTTCGATAACGATCAACGGAGCATCCTCGAGACGCATCTCCCGGTACTGCTGATACCGCTGTCGGAGCGCAGCAACAGCCCCGGCATGCCACGGATCTTCCGGCCCCACGATCCTGGCGGTTCCCCGGAGCATGAGCCAGCAGAGCTCGGACCAGTCGTCATCGTCGTAGTGATCGAAGATCACCGTCGCCCGGCCGGTCTCTTCGATGTTCCGAACACGCTTCATCGGCCGATCACGGCGCTTCGGCTTCTCGTCGATCGGCGTCACCAGCACCGAGCCGAGAACTGCGTAGCAGATCGGAACCGCGTAGGCTTCTCCCGACGAGTCCACCGTGGCGAGACGGCCAACCCGGCATCGCT
>SLFF01000130.1 GCA_007124395.1 Thermomicrobiaceae bacterium
AACGTGGAGATGACGGTGGAGCTGATTCAGCCGATCGCGATCGAAGAAGGACTGCGGTTCGCGATTCGTGAAGGTGGCCGAACCGTTGGTGCCGGTGTCGTGACTAAGATTATCGAGTAGACGGGAATCTGAGGAAATGTCTGCACGGCGACCAACACAGAAGATTCGCATCCGGCTGAAGGCCTATGATCACAGAATTCTGGATCAGTCGGCTGCCAAGATCGTCGAGACAGCAGAGAGCACCGGGGCCAAAGTTTCTGGCCCGGTGCCGCTGCCGACTCGGATCGAGAAGTTCGCAGTTGTGCGATCTCCGTTTGTCCATAAGGACTCACAGGAGCACTTCGAAATTCGCACGCACAAGCGCTTGATCGACGTACTCGAGCCGAGCCATGGGACGATTCGCGCGCTGATGCGCCTGAACCTCCCGGCCGGTGTCGACATCGAAATCAAGCTGTAGAGAAACCGAAGCGAGAACAACCAGTGTTGTTCTCAGGATGAACCAGGTAGATCACGCTCTGTGAGCGATAGCGGGATAGAGATGCCTTCTATCGCGTCCTGGTCAGGAGAGAGCCAATGATTGAAGGCCTTTGGGGCAAGAAACTTGGCATGACCCAGATCTTCGATGAGTCCGGCGGGGCGATTCCCGTCACGGTCCTCGAAGTCGGGCCTTGTGTCATTACGCAAGTCAAGACGAATGAACGCGATGGCTACGAAGCGCTTCAGCTGGGAATTGGCCAGAAGAAGCGATTGACGAAGCCGGAGCGCGGACATCGTCGGAAGTCCGGCGCCAGTGCACGAGCTCTTCGAGAAGTGCAGGTTGAAGGCGCCGAAGAATATGAAGCCGGACAGGTGCTCAAGTGCGATCTGTTCGAAGCTGGTGAGAAGGTCGATATCACTGGTACCAGCAAAGGTAAAGGCTTTGCCGGTACGGTGAAGCGACATGGCTTTGCTGGCGGTCCGAAAACCCATGGTCAGTCAGACCGGCACCGTGCCCCTGGCGCAATTGGTGGTGCGGCATCACCGGGTCGTGTCTTCAAAGGCATGAAGATGTCTGGCCGAATGGGCAACGATCGCAAGACGGTGCAGAACCTTGAAGTTGTACGTGTGGATCCGGAACGCAACCTGCTTCTCATCAGAGGCTCGGTTCCGGGCGCTAATGGTGGACTGGTGCTCGTGCGCCACGCGGTGAAGCCGCGTGAACGAGCAGCGGCTGCTGCGGCGTCATAGTCTAGGAGGAACCAGCAGTGGAAGCTAAGGTTTACGACATTAAAGGGAACGAGACCGGGACTGTTGAGCTGGATGACTATGTGTTCGGTATCGAACCACATGGCCCGGTGATGCACCAGGCGCTCGTTCGACAGCGTGCGAACGCCCGACAGGGTACACATAGCACGAAGACGCGTGCCGAGGTTCGCGGTGGTGGCCGCAAGCCGTGGCGCCAGAAGGGAACCGGCCGCGCCCGACAGGGTAGCATCCGTTCCCCGCAGTGGCGTGGCGGTGGAATTGTGTTCGGCCCCAAGCCACGCAAGTACACCAAGGATATGCCGAAGAAGATGCGCCGGCTCGCGATTCGTTCCGTGCTGTCGGCCAAGCAGCAGGATGACCAGCTGGTGGTTGTCGATGGGCTGCACGACATTGAGCCGAAGACGCGCGCAATGCGCGAAGCACTGGCCGGACTGCCGAATGGCGAAGCTCGATCAACGCTGATTCTCGTTGGTGCGTCAAAAGACAACGTGTACCGCGGTGCCAGCAACCTGGAGAACGCAAAGGTTCTTCCGGCGGAATACGTCAACATACAGGACATGCTGTCGCATAAGCGAGTCATTGTGACCCGTGAAGCGCTGGATGTGATTCACCGGCTCTGGGCGCAGTAGGCAGGAAAGAGGCAAGCATAATGCAACACCAGGATGTGCTGCGGCGCCCCGTGATCACGGAGAAGAACACCCGCTTGATGGAGCAGGGTCAGTACATGTTCGAAGTGGCGCGGGACGCAAACAAGATTCAGATCAAGGACGCTATCGAACGCACGTTTGATGTCTCTGTCCGCAAGGTCAATGTCATCAATGTTCGCGGCAAGCAGCGGCGCCGGGCACGGCGCCAAGGACGAACGGCCAGCACCGGCTGGACGCCGTCCTGGAAGAAGGCAATTGTCAGCCTGCAAGAAGGCGACACGATCGACCTGTTCGGCGATTTCTACTAGGCCGGGTACGTTCGGCTGCATAGGAGGAAACCATGCCAGTACGAAAATACAGGCCGACATCGCCCGGACGCCGGAATATGTCGGTCTCGACGTTTGACGAGATTACGAAGAAGAAGCCTGAGAAGAGCCTGATCGAGCCACTGAAGAAGCACAGTGGTCGAAACAACCAGGGTCGACTCACCGTTCGCCATCGTGGCGGCGGCGCGAAGCGGTTCTATCGAAAGATCGACTTCAAGCGGAACAAGACCGGTGTGCCGGCTCGCGTTGCCGCGATCGAGTACGATCCGAACCGCTCCGCCAACATTGCACTGCTTCACTACAAAGACGGTGAGAAGCGGTACATTCTTGCACCGCTGGGCCTGAAGGTTAACGACGAAGTTGTTTCCGGGCCTGAGGCACCAATCCGGGTGGGCAATGCCCTTCCGCTGGACAACATGCCGATGGGTACTGAAGTCCACAACATCGAGCTGTACGCCGGACGTGGCGGCCAGTTCGTGCGTTCTGCCGGAACGACGGCTCAGTTGATGGCGAAGTACAACAACTACGCACAGCTGCGAATGCCATCGGGCGAGTTCCGCCTGGTTCGTGTGGAGTGCATGGCGACGATCGGACAGGTCGGCAATGTCGATCACGAGAACGTCCGGATCGGTAAAGCTGGACGCTCCCGTCACATGGGACGTCGCCCAACCGTCCGTGGTTCGGTCATGAACCCGAACGATCACCCGCATGGTGGTGGTGAGGGTCGTGCTCCGATTGGTGGACAGCCGAAGACGCCATGGGGCAAGCCGACACTCGGCTACCGGACCCGAAAGAACAAGGATACGACCAAGTACATCGTTCGTCGCCGGCGCAAGGGGCGATAGCCTGAAGATGGAGGAGCAAATTGGGTAGGTCATCCAAAAAAGGCCCGTATATCGATACGAAGCTGCGAGCCAAGATCGAGAACATGAATCGCAGTGGATCCGGTCGCCAGGTCATCCGGACCTGGGCACGGGCGTCAACCATCTTCCCGGACATGATCGGTCACACGATCGCGGTCCATGACGGGCGTCGCCATGTTCCGGTGTTCATTTCGGAGCAGATGGTCGGACATAAACTCGGAGAGTTCGCACCGACGCGAACCTATCGTGGTCATGGTCGAGACGCGGAACGGGCCTCGCGGCGCCGTTAGGCGATTAGCGGGCCTTACCGGTCCAGGGAAGACGAGAGCGAGCATGGAAGTAATCGCGAAAGCAAAAGGAATCCCGGTTTCGGCTCGCAAGGCACGATTGGTTGTCGACGCCGTGCGAGGAAAGAAACTGGAAGAGGCGCTGTCAACGTTGAAGTTTCTTCCGCAGAAGTCAGCTGCCGATGTGTACAAGGTCGTGAAATCCGCGGCATCGAACGCCGAACAGAACTTCGATCTGGATTCTGACGACCTGTACGTCAAGACGATCTACGCCGACGATGGCCCGACGTTCCGTCGGTTCCGGGCCCGGGCCCGGGGACGCGTTGCCAGTCGAATGAAGCGGTCAACGCACATCACGGTGATCCTGGATGAAATCGAGGGGGGAGCTTAATTTGGGACGTAAAGTACAACCGATCGGTTTCCGCCTCGGGATCGTCCATGACTGGGAATCCAAGTGGTACGCCGAGCGGAACTACACCGAACAGCTGCACGAAGATATTGCTATCCGGGCTCTGATCAGCGGAGAACTGGTACGTGCTGGTATCTCCAAGATCGAAATTGAACGGGCAGCGAACCGGATCGAAGTAACCGTTCACACTTCGAAGCCCGGTATCGTCATCGGCAAGCAGGGCTCGAACGTCGAGCGCCTTCGCCAGATGATCGAAGGTAAGGTGGGCAAGAAGATCCACCTGAAGATCGAAGAGATCAAGGAAGCCGAGCTGGACGCGCACCTGGTTGCGGAGAGCATCGCCGAGCAGATTACGCGGCGTGTTTCCTACCGACGTGCCATGAAGTACGCGGCATCTCAGACCATGCGTCGTGGTGCCAAAGGCATCAAGATCAAGGTCAGCGGCCGTCTCGGCGGCGCTGAGATGTCCCGGTCCGTGACCGAGATGACCGGACGCGTCCCGCTTCACACGCTGCGGGCAGACATCGACTACTCGATCGTCCATGCGCACACGACGTATGGCCGGATCGGTGTCAAGGTCTGGATCTATCGTGGCGATGTATTGCCGGAAGTCGCCAGTGCTGGCGATGTTGCTGACCTGCTTACGGCAGCCGAGTAACGCGTCTGTACCAGGGAGATTGGACAGTCAAACATGCTAATGCCAAAGCGAGTCAAGCACCGTAAGGTTTTCCGCGGTCGGATGCGGGGCAACGCGCCAGGCGGTACGGAAGTGGCGTTCGGGGATTACGCGATTCAGGCACTCGAGCCGGCGTGGATTACATCGCGCCAGATCGAAGCCGGCCGTCGAGCAATCACCAACCGGGTACGCCGTGGCGGTAAAGTCTGGATCCGGATCTTCCCGGACAAGCCGGTCACCCAGAAGCCCGCTGAGACCCGAATGGGTAAGGGCAAGGGTAACCCGGAGTACTGGGTAGCTGTGGTCAAGCCGGGCCGCATCATCTACGAACTGAGCGGTGTGCGTGGAGATCTGGCCGAAGAGGCCCTGACTCGCGCGATTCACAAGATGCCGGTCAAGTGCCGCATCGTCAAGCGAGATGGTGTTGACGCCTCCTAGGTGTTGATACGCATCGCAGGCAAAGAACACTGGAGAAGTTGAGCAATGGATGCTGCGGAACTGAGAGCTCTGACCGACGAAGAGCTCGTCGAACGAATCGAAGAGGTCAAGACTGAATGGCGTGATCTGCGGTTCGACGAAGCAGTTGGCCGTTTGACGAATTCCATGCGGATTCGTGAGATCAAACGGGAGATTGCCCGGATCAAGACGATCCAGACCGAGCGGCAGATGGCCAAAGAGATCGAGAAGCAGATCGCATCCTGATGAATCAGGCTAGAGCTGCATGCTCGGGATCATAGGGAATAGGCGACGGATACGATGGAAGCATCAGCAAGCGAGAAGACGAAAGACACCAGGATGATCAAGGTCGGCCGTGTTGTCTCGGACAAGATGGACAAGACCGTGGTCGTTGCCGTCGACTATCGTCGACAGCACCCAATTTACCGTAAGGCGTTGCGGCGCACGAGTCGCTTCAAGGCGCATGATGAGCAGAACCAGTACCAGGTTGGCGACATCGTGCGGATTGAAGAGATTCGCCCACTGAGTCGAACGAAGAAGTGGATCGTCCGCGAGCTCATCGAGCGCCCGACTCGGGTATAGCTGTTCAGGGAGGTTCGCGATGATTCAACAAGAGAGTCGACTCAAGGTCGCTGATAACTCCGGAGCCCGTCAGTTGCTCTGTATTCGGGTACTTGGTGGCTCTGGCCGCAAGTATGCGGGTGTGGGCGACGTGATCGTGGCCACCGTCAAGCAAGCACAGCCGAACTCTGGCGTCCGCAAGGGTGAAGTGGTCCGCGCGGTCGTGGTTCGTACCGCTCACGGGTACACCCGTTCCGACGGGACGAACATCAAGTTCGACGACAACGCAGCGGTTCTGATCAACCCGGCGAACAATATGCCGCGGGGAACTCGAATTTTTGGGCCGATTGCTCGGGAACTTCGAGATCACCAGTTTATGCGTATTGTCTCCCTGGCGCCGGAAGTACTGTAGAGAGACTCAGGGAGGTACTGATCAATGTCAGAGAAGATCGTAACAGGCGACCAGGTCCTCGTAATCCGCGGGAAAGATCGCGGAGCACGGGCAACGATTCGGCAAAACATGCCGAGCCAGGACCGAGTGATCGCTGAGGGCGTCAACGTCGCTAAGAAGCATCAGCGTGCGATTCCGCGAGTGCGGCAGGCTGGAATCATCGATATGGAGATGCCGATGCACGTCTCCAAGGTGATGCTGGTATGCCCGTCGTGTGATCAGCCGACTCGCGTCGGATTCCGTGCTGATGGTGACAAGAAGGTCCGGTATTGCAAGAAGTGCGATGCCGTGATCGGCCGCCCGTCGGCCTGATCTCGCGTCAACTAAAGGGTGAGTGAGTAGTATGCAAGCACGAATGCTGACAACGTACCGCGAAGAGGTGGTGCCGCAGCTGCAGGAAGAATTCCAGTTCCGGAACCCCTACGAGGTGCCGCGTCTGGAGAAGATCGTGGTGAACATCGGTCTCGGTGAGGCAATCGCCAACGCGCGAGCGCTGGATGCCGCAATCGATGACCTGGCCACCATTACGGGCCAGAAGCCGATCGTAACGCGGGCCAAGAAGTCGGTCGCCGGATTCCGTCTTCGTGAGGGAATGCCGATCGGCACCAAGGTCACACTGCGCGGCGCCCGAATGTATGAGTTCCTCGATCGTCTGATCGGAACAGCATTGCCGCGAATTCGTGACTTTCGAGGGCTGTCGCCGACATCGTTCGATGGCCGGGGCAATTACACCCTGGGATTGAGCGAGCAGATCGTATTCCCTGAGATCGATTACGACAGCATCGATCGCACACGGGGTATGGAGATCACGATTGTCTCGACAGCAAGCACAGATGAGGAAGGCCGCCGGCTGCTGACGCTGCTGGGTATGCCTTTCTATTCATCCTGATATAGCAAGCAGGAGGGCGAGTGGCGAAGAAGTCTCAGATCGCAAAGTCGAAGCGGCCCGCAAAGTACGCAGTTCGCAACAAGAACCGGTGCCGGCTGTGTGGACGCCCACGGGCATTTATCCGCAAGTTCGGAGTCTGCCGGATCTGTTTCCGCGAGCTCGCGAACGATGGGAAACTGCCCGGCGTAACGAAGTCGAGTTGGTAAGTCCAGGGCTCGCTGAGTGGAGTGACGAACAGAAATGACAGTTAACGATCCAATTGCCGATATGCTAACGCGGATCCGCAACGCCGGAATGGCGCGAAATCCGCAGACGACGATGCCATCGTCGAAACTGCTGACCAACATTGCGGAGATCCTCAAGCAGGAGGGCTACATCCGGGATTACCGGGTTGAAGAACGCAAGCCCGCGCCGATTCTCACGGTCGACCTGAAGTACGGTCGAGACCGGAAGCATTCGATTCGTGAGCTGAAGCGCATCTCACGCCCGGGGCTCCGGGTTTACGCAGGCAAAGATGAACTGCCGCGAGTAAAGAACGGTCTGGGTACTGCAATCGTCAGCACCCCGCAGGGCGTTCTGTCTGGTCAGGAAGCACGTCGCCGCGGTATTGGTGGCGAGGTACTCTGCACGGTCTGGTAACGCAGGGCGAAAGCCTGGATCCAGATTCTGGCAGGGCCCAGTGCACTGATTGACGGAGGAATGATATGTCTCGTATAGGTTTCAAGCCAATTCCGGTCCCTGATGGCGTCGAAGTCACCATTGAGCCAGGCAACGTACACGTCAAAGGCCCAAAAGGTGAGCTGAACCAGATCATCAACCGGGAGATGGAAGTTAGTCGTGACAACGGCACACTGGAGGTCAAGCGACCATCCGAAAAGCGGAAATTCCAGCAGCTGCACGGACTGACCCGCACCCTGATCGCGAACATGATCGATGGCGTGACACAGGGGTTCAAGAAGGATCTGGAGATTCAGGGTGTTGGCTATCGCGCCGCACTTGATGGAAAGACACTGGTCCTCAGCGTTGGCTACTCGCACCCGGTGCGTGTTGAGCCAGAGCCAGGGATCGAGTTCTCACTGGAATCTCCCACCCGACTAACAGTTTCGGGAATTGATAAGCAGCTCGTTGGCGAGCAGTCTGCTCGCATTCGCCGAATTCGGCCGCCGGAACCATACAAAGGCAAGGGCATTCGCTATCTGGGCGAACACGTCCGTCGCAAGGCTGGTAAGGCTGGCAAAGTCGGCGCATAGCGCACATTGATTTCCGTCAACATCGCTCGCACGGTGCGGCAGTGACTGCACTACCGGTCAAGCGGATCGGCGAAGAGACCGGGCGAGTCGTTGCGAGAGAAAGGGCGAATCGCAGGTATGCGATATCAGTACAAGAAGTCATTGTCCCCTCGAAAGCGGCGCCACCTGCGGGTGCGCGCTCGCATCAGTGGGACCGCGGAACGACCACGATTGAACGTGTTCCGCAGTAACCAGCACATCTATGCTCAGGTGATTGACGACAAGGCCGGTCACACGATCGCAGCTGCGTCTACGCTCGAGCCGGCCATTCGTGAAGCGTTCTCAACTACTGAGGAAAACGGTCACCGCCGTGTGCATGAGGCAGAGGTGGTTGGCCGGATCGTAGCCGAGCGGGCCAGGGAAAAAGGCATCAGCACTGTTGTCTTCGACCGTGGAGGTTATAAGTACCACGGCCGGGTCAAGGCTGTGGCTGAAGCCGCCCGTGAAGCTGGACTCGAATTCTAAATCACGCGGACCGAGCGAGAGTACGGAAAGGCAGACGTAATAGCTATGGCTACAGATACTCGCGATCGCCGGCCGCGGTCAGATGATGGCGGCGACCTGCAGGAGCACGTTGTACAGATCAATCGCGTTGCCAAGGTAATCCAGGGTGGACGACGGTTCAATTTCAGCACCATGGTTGTTGTTGGTGACGGTAAGGGACGCGTTGGCGCCGGACTCGGCAAGGCCAACGAAGTGCCGGATTCCATTCGCAAGGGTGTGGATGCGGCCAAGAAGAACATGATTCAGGTTCCGCTCGAGGGCCGGACGATCCCGCATGAGATCGAGGTCAAGTACGGTGGTGCCCGGGTGATGATGCGCCCGGCCGCGCCAGGTACTGGTCTGGTCGCTGGTGGTGGTGTTCGGGCAGTTGTTGAAGCGGCTGGCATTCAGGACATTCTCGCCAAGTCGCTGGGCAGCGCAAACCCGGTGAACGTCACCAAGGCAGCAATCAAGGCGCTGAGCGAACTGGAGTCCGCGGATTCGGTAGCACGCCGCCGAGGCGTCTCCGTAGATAAGCTGCGGCCGAAGCGGAGAGAGGATTCCTGATAATGGCGAACACATTGACACTGACGTACTACCGCAGCGTGATCGGGCGGAGCCAGGATCAGAAAGACACGATCCACTCTCTCGGTTTTCGCCGGCTGAACCAGACGGTGACCAAGCCAGATAACCCGTCAGTGCGCGGCATGGTGTACAAGGTTCGACACCTTGTCCGGGTCGAGAACGCAGATGTCGCGGACGACGGAGTTGATCGCGACGAGGACGCCCAGGGATAGCAGTCTGAACGGGCTGAATCCGGATAGCGTCACAGGGAGAAGTAACTCATGGAACTACATGATCTGAAGCCGTCCCCCGGCTCGAGAAAAGCGCGGAAGCGCGTTGGTCGCGGAATCGCTGGGGGCCAGGGCAAAACTGCCGGTCGCGGAACCAAGGGGCAGCTGGCCCGGAGTAAAGTCCGGGTTGGTTTCGAAGGTGGACAGAACCCGATCTTCAAGCGGATGCCGTTCCGCCGAGGGTTCACCAACATCTTCAAGGTCCAGTACGAAGTCATCAACGTTCAGCGGTTGGCGGCGATTGAGTCCGACGGGCCGATCACGCCTGAACTACTGGTCGAGCTGGGCATTACCCGCGGACCAGAGTACCCGGTCAAGATCCTCGGCGTGGGTGAGATTGACAAAGCCATCACCGTTCACGCGCACAAGTTCTCCGAGAGCGCACGATCCAAGATCGAGGCTGCCGGAGGTACGGTGGAGGTTATCGACTAATGCTGCAGGCGGCGGTCAACGCATTCAAGATTCCGGACCTGCGTGCGAAGATCCTGTTTACACTCGGCATCTTGTTGCTGTTCCGTTTTGTGGCAACAATCCCGGTCCCTGGTGTGGACCGGGAGATCCTTGCGCAGCTGTTGCAAGACAACCAGCTGCTGGGGATGCTGAACCTGTTTTCAGGCAGTACGCTAACGAACTTCTCAGTTGTGGCAATGGGCGTGTACCCGTACATTACGGCGTCCATTATCATGCAGTTGATGACTCCGATTATCCCGCGCTTGACCGAGCTCTCGCGTGAGGGTAACCAAGGCCGCCAGCAGATCAATAAGTACAC
>SLFF01000489.1 GCA_007124395.1 Thermomicrobiaceae bacterium
ACATTGTGGTCCGGGATGAATGGATAAGCCCGACCACCGGCGGACAGTATCCGATGGGCTGGACGATCGAGATTCCATCGCTGGACATTTCGCTGGAGGTAGAGCCGGTAATGGTCGACCAGGAACTGATCACACTCGAATCGACCGGCGTCATCTACTGGGAAGGCATGGTCACCATCAGTGGCGAGTTTGACGGTCGAGAGGTGGCAGGACTGGGTTACGTCGAGCTAACTGGATACGCAGAGCTTAATCTGCCAGGCCAGTAAGCAGCCGCGAGGCGATCTGAGGCTTGACAACCGGAGCCGCTGGACGTACCATAGTTTGAACAATCGAATGTAAGCTTTTGCTCATCAAGAGTGGTGGAGGGAAACGGCCCTTTGAAACCCGGCAACCAGTGCTAGCGCACCAGGTGCCAATTCCGGCGGAGAAATTCCGCAAGATGAGTAGAATGTGATGACCCTCCACCAAACGAAGTGGAGGTTTTTTTGTGCCTCCATCTTCCCGAATCAACGGCGACGACGAGGAGAGTAGGCGTCGGGAACCACGTCGACAGCGAGCCGCGACGGTGTGAGGCGGCACGAATGGCCCGATACTGAAAATGACCTCCGAGCCGCGGCCTGAACCGCTCACGCGCAGTAGGGTACGCCGGGTTGACCACCGTTATCACGGTCCAGGTGTTCAGAACACCTTCTGAGGTCTGGATCGCGAGATCCGGACGAATCGGGGTGGTACCACGGGTGAAACAACCCGTCCCCGCGTGTACCGGGGGCGGGTTTTGCGCACTCTGGAACCGAATTCGATAGCCGATTACGGTACTACTCGAACTCCAGGAGGCCCACGTGACCGTCACGACCAGAACTATTCGAGGATGCTCGAAGGCAACCGCAACCATTGCAACTCCATCCGATCCGCTGGTGACCGAGCTCGGCCAGCGCCTCGATCATGCCGACATCGCATACGAGACCTGGGGAACGCTGAATGCCCGCCGGGACAACGTCATACTGCTGATTCATGCCCTCACCGGTGACGCTCACGCCGCCAGCCATCACCCGAAAGATGCGCCGGGATGGTTTGAGGGGATGATCGGGCCTGGCAAGGCGCTCGATACCAATCGCTATTTCGTTGTCTGCACGAATCTTCTCGGTGGATGCAGCGGATCAACCGGCCCGCGATCGATCAACCCGACGACTGGCCGTCGCTACAACCTCTCCTTCCCGGCGCTCACCGTCCGCGATCTCGTGCGGGCCCAGAAGCGGCTGATCGACAAATGGAAGATCCGCGAGTTGCACGCGGTAATCGGCGGATCACTCGGCGGTATGCAGTGCCTGGAGTGGGCGATCATGTTCCCGGATCGAGTCAACCGGATCGTTCCGATCGCCAGTTCGTCCCGATTCAGCCCGCAGGGAATCGCCTACAACGAGGTTCAGCGCCGGGCGATCCTGATGGACCCGAATTTCAACAATGGCGAATACGAGGACGACAACGGGCCGGCGCAGGGACTGGCCGTCGCCCGGATGCTGGGAATGATCACCTACCAGAGTGACGACCTGATGTCGGCCCGGTTCGAACGTTCAACCGAGGCCCGCTACACTGAGTGGCCGGAGTTCCAGAACCGCTACGACATCGAGGGCTACCTGCACTATCAGGGTGACAAACTCGTCAACCGATTCGATGCCAACTCATATCTGTATCTCACCCGGGCAATGGATTCGCACGACATCGGGTGGAAACGAGAGAGCTACGATCACGCGCTGTCGATGATCGAAGCCCCGACGCTCGGCATCGGGATCTCGTCCGACATTCTGTTCCCGGCCTCGTACACCATCGAATTCGTGGAGCAGTTGCGAGAGATCGGCCACCACGCCGAGTACCGGCAGATCGAATCCATCGATGGTCACGATGCGTTCCTGAAGAATTTCGAGCGCCTCGACCCACTGGTTCGAGACTTCATCCAGGGGTAACCCCCGACCTGGATGCACGCAGACGAAGAGCGGGCCGGCGAAGAATGCCGTCCCGCTCTTCTCACTTCTCGGAAAGCCCAGCCATAAGGTCAGACCTTCCAGGGCACGTTGGACGCTGCTCCAGACATCAACGCCTCGACGATGTCAGACAGGATCGCTGATGCGGTCGGATCCGGACCAGCTCCCTGACCACTCAGCACCACCGGCCCGACGCTATCGCCCACCAGCTCGACCGCGTTGTAGTTATCCCGGACGTGAGCCAGCAGGTTGTCGGCAGAGACGCGCTCCGGTCCGGCGCTGGCCCTCACAGCGCCGCCAATCAGGGTCGCCTGACCGAGCAGCTTGATGACGTCTCCATCGGCCGACGCAGACGCGATATCGTCCGGGGTTACCCCGGTGATCCCGGTGCGATCGATCGAGTCCGGATGAATGTGTGTCCCGGCCATGATCGAGGCGAGAATCGACAGCTTGTAAACGGCATCGAACCCCTCGACATCGGCTGTGGGGTCCGGCTCGGCGTAGCCGAGCTCCTGCGCTTGAGCCAGCGCGTCATCGAACGTCGCCCCGGCCATGGTCATCTGGCTCAGGATGTAGTTCGTGGTGCCGTTGACGATTCCGCGAAGTGAGGTGATCTGGTTGGCTGCCAGAATCTGCCGATAGCTGACCAGCA
>SLFF01000086.1 GCA_007124395.1 Thermomicrobiaceae bacterium
CCTGTACGCCGATCCTGTGCAACGTCCTCCCGCACAACAGAAAAACGCCCCGGCACTCCTCGAGCGCCGGGGCGTTCTGAGGTCGAAGAAGCGCTGGATCAGTCCTCGCGGGGAGGTCCTGGCAGGCGAACCTGCAGCAGCGCGGTGTCGGTCAGGACGTAAGCTGAACCGAGTGCGTCGTCAACCGCAATATGCTGAATGTTCTCCATCGGCGGCGCATCAGCCTCACTCATGAACTGCTGCACGACCTGACCTTCACGGGTCACCCGGAGAATCCGGTCATGGGCGTCGGCCACGTAGAGATGACTGCGGTCCGGCTGATAGGAGAACGCAACGGCGTTGTCGATCTCGGGCGCCGCCTCGATCACTGCCGTTTCGTCCAGCGCACCGCGATAGAAGTCATGGATGCGCCCGTCAGCGGTGAGCACGTAGATCCGACCATCGATCATCATATCGACACCCGCAGCGAGCTCCTCAGCTGCTGAACCGCCGGTCCAGTCTTCTGGCAGGGCGTCGAACTGATCACCGTGATACCGGAGGATCTGTCCAGCCTGCGGGCTGAGCAGGTAGAGATTGCCGATGTAGCCGCTGATGGCGGTGATATCGGAATACTCACTACCGAACGAACCAAGTTCGTTTGGTGTCCAGGTCATGCTGGTGGAGTCGTACGTGTAGACGTTTCGCCCATCCATAACCATTGGGCTACCTTGCCCCCAGGCAGCACCCTGGAGATCGCCAACGGTCTGCCCATTGATCTCATCGCCGGGGCTGATCAACCGCATCAGGCGTGATTGGTCTGGATCGAGTTGATAGAGCCCATCGGTAAACACGTAGAGCTGGCCGTTGCCAAAGAACAGGTTTGGTGACACACCCTCAGGTGCCGGCGGAACGCCGCCCAGTACCTGGACGTTGCCGATTCGTTCAATACCGAGCGAGGCATCGCGGGCTTCCACGATTGCCGCCTGCTCGATCAGGATAACCTCGTCATCGACTCCGAGGGCCGCGGCTTCTTCGAGCCGGGCTTCTGACGCTTGCAGGAATGATTGTGCAGCCGCCGGGTCGGATGCCTGCACCGCGTTCTCTCGGGCGGCAACTGACTGGTTCATCAGCGCTTCGAACTCTTCGGTGCGCTCGCGATCGCGGCTGGAGGAGATCGAGTAGATCAACCCTGCGGCGAGGGCGAACACCAGGCCGACACTGACGAAACCGGCATATTTGTTGATTGGAGCGCGAGGTAAACGCCGACGAACCCCGGTGAAATCGGGGCCTTGCATCGAATTATCGTAACGCTGAAGGCGCGGGAGACCAAAGGTGCTCTCGTCTTCGCGAGGACCTTCCATTGAGCGGTCACGATTGACTGCCAGTTGCCATATCCCGATAATTGCCGCTACCAGCGCCAGGATGGCGCCGACCACTATCTCGATCAGAGTCCGTTTCCCTTCCCGGGTCTGACCCTCATTCTCAACTGTCTGATAATCGCCACTATAGTCGTGCGATCGGACAGCTTCGGTGTCCCATTGCCCTCGAGGATCCCAGTACTGGTAATCCTCAGGTTCATCCTGTGAAGAAGTATACGCGTTAGCGTTATGGTCAGCCGATGGCATGGACCAGTCTCCATGTTGAATGGTATCAACTGAAGGCTGTTTGCCATCAACGCCCTTCCCTCTGTAATTGCTAGTGTGACCCTTCAGTGTCTCCGTGTCAACCTCTGCAGTTGTCGAAGCTGAGCGTCGGCGCAACCGCTGGGCCGTATCTTCGGGGAGAAATGAGCCAGCGGCGCTTGCTACCATGCGCAAAAACGCAAGATCGCTCCGCCGTCTGGTTTGTTTCGGCGGTGATCCGACCGCAATCGCGACCGACGACGCATTGTCAACGTTATAGGCTTCGGTCAATTCCTGAAGGTGAGTTATCGCGGCGCTGGCATCACTCTGAACGAAAACATCCTGCGGTTCGCGCTGAATGACCCGGGCCAGCGACCCGGAGCAGAGCACGATCAGATCCCGGGGTTCGATTCGGGTGTGATAGAGATCTGGTTCGATCTCTTCGTGAATGCCCAGTGGTTGTTCCAGCGACATCTCTGGTTCGCTGCGCCGGCTCCAGTGCCAGGAATCGAGTTCCGGGAAGACATGCAGCGCACCATCTTGCGAGATCAGGATCTGGCTGGGTAGCACTTGTGCAATGTAGAGATCATCTTCACGGGTGAGACCACAGGTAAGACCGAAGTAGAGGTGATCATCTTCCTCACGCCCCTGATTGTAGAAATAGAGCTCGGCATTGACCGCTTCCACCGAGGCGCTGATTGCTGCCGTTGCGGTGACTTTCTGTCGGGTTGCAAGCTCCTGTTCGAGCCGCTCCAGAATTAGCGGGGCAAGATCGGCAATCTCCGGATGCAGGCTCATCGGTTCCAGAATGGCAAAGAAGCTGTTGACTCCCGGTGCGCCGATCTGTTCACATCCGGCTGTTCTAACGAATGGTGTATCGCCTGTGCGCATTCCATTCTCGATGGAAAGCGTCACCAGCGGATGCTGGAGTTGCGGCATACGTTCGGTCTCCCCTCGTGCTGTGGCGTGTGCGGTGCTCCCGTATCAGGCAGTGGCGCGGCGAAACAGATCCCCCCAGATCACAACAC
>SLFF01000455.1 GCA_007124395.1 Thermomicrobiaceae bacterium
GCCAAAATCGTAGACCATGCTGTAGCCATCATGTGTGACGAGTGCCACCGATAGCGCCTGGCCGACGTCCAGCACCGCGAGGGTTGCTACCGGTTCGCTATCGAGCTCTGCCGCGGTGGGCTGCTGATCATCGCTGCGATACTCCCAGTAGACCAGACCCAGAAGGACTATCGAGACCAGGAGGGTCGCCAGGACAAAGAAATTGAAACGACGTGATCGTCGCCTTCCTGGGGCCCGGGTTCCGGCGCTGAGTGATGAATTCTGCATGGTTTGCCTGTCAGATGCGGGTGCCCGGCCCGGTAACTACTCAGAGCCGTAGCGGGTTTCTCGCCAGACGTGGAAGATGCGCTGCATGGTGGTGAAATTGGTGACGATTGCCAGAATCCAGAGTGCGATGACTGGCTGATTGAACATCAGCAGAATCGCCAGCAGAATGATCCGTTCCGGTCGGGCAAAGATCCCGACTTCGGCATCCACTCCGGCCGCCTCGGCGCGTGCCCGGGAGTAGCTGACCATCAGTGAGCCAATGATCGCAGCAAACAAGAGCGCGACCGCCGTTGTGCCGGCGTCGGTGTTCATCAGGTAGATGAGCAATCCGAAGTAGACGATTGCCTCGGAGTAGCGATCCAGTGTGGAATCGAAGAACCCGCCGAATTTGGTCACCTGCCCGGTTGAGCGGGCCACTGCGCCGTCCAGCATGTCGAATGCTCCAGCTACCAGCGCCATAATGCCACCCACTAGGAGATTGCCGCTGGCGATGATTGCCGCAACAATCACGTTCAACAGCAGCCCGATCAGTGTAAAAGCATTTGGTGTCAGGCGCGTCTGAGCCAGATAGTAGCCGAGCCGCTGGAGCTGATTCCGCACCAGATTCCCGACCAGGGTGCTGAGCATGCGTTTCCCCGATCCTCATGGTCTCCGAGTGCCGCTGAACAGCGATGAAGGCGGTACAAGCGTTGGCTGTCCGTCACTCACTGGTTTTCGCGCACGCTCGTAGCATTCTACGACGCGCTGGGCGATGTTCTGCCAGGCACAGGCTCGCGCACGCTCCCGGCCGACTTCGGCAAGCCGACTGGCCAGAGACTGATTGCGCAGCACCGTGAGGATAGCATCTCCGAGCGTCTTGGCGTTAGCTGGCTCGACCAGAATTGCTTCGCTGCCGGTCTCGATGACGCTCCGGTAGCCGGGAATATCGCTGGCGATCACTGGCTTACCCGCGGCCATCGCCTCGAGCAGTACGATGCCGAAGCTCTCCCGGCCAGTCGATGGCGCGCAGAACACGTCGGCGCTGGCATAGAAGGCGGGAAGTTCCTCGACAGGTACCTCGCCGACGAACTCGACAGAATGCAGGCCCGCGCGGGAGATCTGCTGTCGAAATGCTGCCGGATTTCCAGGCCCGACCACGAGTAACCTGGCATCCGGGATCTGTGCCTGTACTCGTGCCATGGCGCGAAGGAGATAGCGGAATCCTTTTCGCGGTTCGTTGTAGCGTCCGACGAAGAGCACGGTTGGCCGATCGCTGGCGAATCGGGAATCGGGCTCGACATCCTTTGCGAACTGCTGGAAGTCGATGCCATTGGGGATCAGTTCGTAGTTGCCCGGGAAGTAGTTGGCGATGAAATCTCGAGCCGTGGGCGACACGGCAATTCGTCCGTGAATGTGTTTGTCGAACTGAGCGAAAATCGGCCTGCCGAGCCGGAAGAGCAGATTGAAGCCGAGCCGGGATGTATTCGACGAATGAAACGTCCCGATGTTGGCAGTTCGAGAGCAGTCCAGCACGGCGAGATGGAGCGTCGAGGTCAACGGATCGTTCAGATGTAGAACGTCGAACGCTTCTTGATCGAGGAACGGTTGAACGTAGCGCGACAATCGAGGGGAAAGGGCCAGCCGCGCGACGGAACCATTCGCCTGAATCGGGTAGGCGTGGCCAATTCGACAGATGTGGCCGTCGTCGGCAATTGTACCGTCAGGGGCTCCGGGTGAGAGAATTCGTGTCTGATGCCCCAGGTGACGAAGTTCCCGGTCGAGGGTGAGAACGTGAGCGTTGACCCCACCCGGGTAGCTGATGTCAAATGGAGTCGAGAGCAAGATCTTCATGAACGAGACTCCATGGTCCTGGTGCAGTCGACTATTCGATTGGCCTTCGGGTCAAGCTGACCCTCGTCCCGGCCTGTGATACCACAATCAGGTCGTGCAGAATAGATGTTTGTCGGTCTTGATCGATGATGAGCGTGACCCATCAAACATATGCCATGATGGTCCGGGGTTTGCGGTCGAAGCAGAGACGTCATTGTCAGGGACAGATCAGAGTCAGGAGACACGAGGAATGAACTGGGCCGCTGCGTTCTTTGCTGCCACGATCTGGATTCTGGCGGCTTCGCTCTGGCAGATGTATCGACCGATATCTCCTGATTCCAGCCATCGACAGGCAGGAATTCGCCTGTTGCAGGATCTCGCTCCCGCACTGCTGCTTGGCCTGTTGATGGCTCGCATGATCGATGTCTAGCGAACGATCCGATCATTCTCGTCTTCAGCGCGAGTGCTGGCCGAATTCGCCTCTATCTGCGCCGGTTTCTCGTCCTCGGTCTCTTCTTTAGCTGATTTGTCGTCATCGTCGCTCTCGGTAACCGGCGCGTACTTGTCCGGAATCACCACGACATCAGACCCAATGCTGACGATTTCAGATGCCGGAATCACCAGATTTCGTCGCAAGCGACCCATGAAGCCGCCCCCGGTAACTTCGATATCCGTAATGACCCCATTGGTTTTGTCGAACTGCACAGTGTCCATGTTGCCGACATAGGTTCCATTTTCGGAAACTACGCGGAGCGATGACATGGAATTGAGGTCCGGCCGCCCCTGCAAGTCGCGTTCAGCCTTGAGCTCCCGGATCCGATCCTTGTTCTTGATCATGATTGCGTCTTTGCCGATGCTCTCGATGTCGGACATCTTGGCGACGATGCCGCCGGATCGCAGCAGATTCGGCTTGATCAGTTTGAAGGCAATAACCCGACGCCTTTCGAGGTCGAACAGGATATTGTCGACCGTGCCAATTTTTTCTCCCTCTTCAATACAGACGACGGCGATTCCCTTGAGTGATTTGGCATCCATAGCAATCGTGTTCCTCTCATGCTGGGCGAACATCTTGTCAATCGCTCCACGGACCCATCCCTTGTACTCGTATTCTCGGAGATTCGCGAGATTTGCGCCAGCATTCACGAAAACTTGTTTGGTATGAGCGAGCGAGAAGTGCATGGTATTCTTGGCCCTGACTATCTCGCAAGCTGATGGTGACCATTCTGGCAGAGCGTTGGCAGGTCAATTTTGAGTAAAGGTCCTCTCTACCGGCAGAGTCTGAAGCGTCCCCGGGGTAAGCGGCGGAGCCAGCGCTTCAACGGCCACGGCCCGCGCCCGAATCGTCTGCTCCCTCGCTTCGTAACTCGATCTCTGGAGAAAGACACTGGCATCAACGGGGTTGGCGTTGCGGTACGCGCAGTTGCTGCACTGAGCCTGGCGATGTTCTTCATGGTGATCCTCGTCGCCGGTGGTGCCGCCGGGAGCGCCGTGTACGGCTGGATGCAGGTTACTGAGGATCTGCCTGATTATCGCGATGTCGAGGCGTTGCAGTTCGAGACGACGCAGATCTACGACCGGAATGGTCGCTTGCTGCATGAGGTATCGGACCCACTGACTGGCTGGCGCACCGCGATCTCCTATGACGAAGTCATCGAGAATGTCGAACAGCATAAAGATCGAGAAGGCGCTCCGCAACGCGCCTATATGTTCGACGCGATGGTAGCTGCCGAGGATTCGACGTTCTGGACCAACCCGGGTGTCGATCCGGTTGCCATCAGCCGGAGTCTGGTAACCAACATCACTGGCGGTGCGACGTCCGGCGCTTCCACGATCACCCAGCAGCTGGTTCGGGCGCTCTTCCCCGAAGAGATTGGTTTCGAGCATAGCTACACCCGGAAGATGCGTGAGGCGGTCGTTGCCTGGCAGTTGAACCGGGAACACGAGAAAGAGGACATCCTGGAGATGTACCTCAACAACGTGTATTTCGGGAATCGTGCCTACGGGATCGATGCCGCGGCGCAGTCGTACTTCAACAAATACGCCTGGAACCTCTCACTGGCCGAGGCAGCGATGTTGGCCGGGTTGCCTCAGGCCCCGAGCATCTATGATCCAACGCAAAACTTCGAGCTGGCCAAGATCCGGCAGCGATATGTGCTCGACCGTATGGCGCAGCTGGACATGATCACCGAACGAGAAGCCGATCAGGCTTATGAAGAACCACTGAATCCGCAACGCCGTGAGGGTCGCCACGATCTGGCCCCACATTTCGTTAACTACGTTCGCTATGTACTGGAGCGGGAGTATGGTGCCGAGGCGCTCTTCCGCGGCGGGCTCGAGGTCCACACCACGCTCGACTACGACCTGCAGGTCGAGGCCGAGCGAATCGTCCGCGAAGGTGTTGCCGGTCTGGAGCCGTGGGATGTAAATAATGGCGCACTGATCGCGATGCTGCCGTGGAGTGGCGAGATCCTGACCATGGTCGGCAGTGCCGATTACTATCGCGACTCGATCGACGGCATGGTGAACGTCACCACGCGAGAGCGGCAACCGGGTAGCTCGATCAAGCCGTTTACCTATCTGGCTGCCCTGGAAGCGGGCTGGCATCCGGGCACGATGATCTTCGATTACGGCAAGGAGTGGGATACCCCGGCCGCGGATCAGGATGTCTATGCCCCGAGGAACGCCACCCGGCAGTTCTATGGTGCGATCTCCATGCGTGAAGCGCTGGGGAACTCGCTCAACATCCCTGCAGTCCAGGCGCTGGAGCATGCCGGTGTCGAAGAGATGATCAGCCTGGCTCACGATCTCGGGATCCGGACCGGGCTCTGGCGCGGAATGAGTCACTACGGTCTGGCGATATCACTCGGTGGTGGTGAAGTGTCACTTCTGGAGCACACCAATTCGTTCGGAACGCTCGCAAACACGGGCAAATACGTTCCACATACGCCGTTTACCGAGATTATCGACGGCAATGGCGAGGTGCTGTTCGATCTCGAACGGGATACCACGCTCGATCGCGGTCAGCAGGTGGTCCAGGAAGAGCACGCCTATCAGATCACGGACATACTGGCTGATAATGATGCGCGCTCGATGATCTTCGGCCCCGATTCACCGCTAGTGATCCCCGAGCTCGGTGATCGGCCGCTGGCCGCCAAGACCGGTACGACGGATGACTCCCGCGATGGCTGGACGATGGGCTACACCACGGAAGTCGTCACGGGTGTGTGGGTAGGCAATACCGATAATCGACCGACCCAGAACCTCGATGGTGTCGCCGGAGCCGCGCCGATCTGGCACGACTTTATGGAGATGATCCACACTAATCCGGATTTTTCGGACATTCTGCTCGGCCCGGATGGGCAACGGCTGGCTGAGGAGTTCCCACGGCCGGACGATATTGTCGAGGCGCCGATCTGCTCCACCACGGGCAAGCAGCCAGTGGGCGGATTCCCGGTCACTGAAGAAGTACTCATCGATGGAGGGCCACCCGAACTATCCTGCAACGAGATCGATGACTACGAGCGTGAAGAGTTGATCGCCGCTCTGGCCAATGCTGTGGATAATCCGGCGTTTACCGAACGCGGCATCCTTACACTCCATGAGTACGCCCAGTCTGTCGGTGTTCCATCTCCATTCTTCCAGGAAGAGGAAGAAGAGGAGGAGGATGACGCCGAGCCGTCCGATGACGTCACTGACGACGCTGGTGAAGAACCACCACCTCCGCCTCCGGATGATACCGAGGGTGACCCGCCCGATCCGCCTACTGATGGTGGTGGTGACGGAGGGGGCGAAGCACCGCCATCGGACGACAGCGGCTGACGGAATCAGTCCTCGTCTGCACGTTCCTCGTGGCGGTGTTATAGTGAGTCGGCGAGGGCGAAAGAATGGCCCTGCCGAGCCGCGACGATACCGATTTCGACCGTCGGCCCGGGGATCCTCAGAAGTGTGTGATATAGTACACAATCGACGGAAAGTCGGGGGCAATCGGGACATGGAGCCTGTTCATGCTTGAGAGTTACGCGGCCATCGGAATGATGATCTCCACCGCATTCTTCATGGGCGGTAGCCTGTTGTTGCTGGGGTGGTTGATCCGACCGAGCAAGCCGAGCCCGGCCAAGGAACAGCCCTACGAAAGCGGCGTTCCCGATGTCCGTCCTCCTCGCGGGCGCTACACATCCCGGTTCTACATCGTTGCACTCCTGTTCGTGATCTTTGATATCGAAGCAATTTTTCTGTTCCCGTGGGCCGTTGCGTTCGACCAACTGGCGCTTTATGGCTACATCCAGGTACTGGTGTTTATCAGCCTGCTGTTGTTTGGCCTCCTGTATGAATGGAAGAAGGGGGCGCTCGAATGGGCATAGAAGACCGGTTCGAGAAGAGCATCCTGACGACGAGCGTCGATTCCGTTTTCAACTGGGCACGCAGATCGAGCCTCTGGTGGCTGCAGTTTGGCCTGGCCTGCTGCGCGATCGAGATGATCAGCGCGGCCATGCCTCGTTACGACCTTGCTGAACGATTCGGCATGCTCTACCGTGCGTCACCACGACAGGCAGACCTGATGATCGTGTCCGGAACCGTGACCAAGAAGATGGCCCCGGTGGTCCGGCAACTCTACGATCAGATGTCCGAGCCGAAGTGGGTGGTCAGTATGGGCAGCTGTGCCAACATCGGTGGTCCATTCGATACCTACGCTGTGGTGCAGGGTGTCGATCAGGTCATACCGGTTGACGTCTACGTCCCGGGTTGTCCGCCAGTTCCGGAAGCACTCTATTTCGGCATCCTCGAACTCCAGAACAAAGTCATCAAGTACGACACCATCGCCAAGAAGCAGGGGCCAGACGAGGCCGAGGCGTATCGTGAGGAATCACGTGCCGAAGCTCAGGCCGAGCTGGGGCCGCGCCGGTAAGACTGCCGGCCTGGCGTTCGTCGATTGATTCTGCTGATGGGAACCAACCGTTCCCCATAAGTGAGACGGGTAGATGGCTGAAGAAGAGCACACCGGAGGTCCTGCGGATTCTCCGGGGCGTCGAATCTGGGATACCGGATACTGGGGACCAACGGTTCCTGAGGAGCATCCGGCAATTCAGGCGGTTCGAGAGAAATTCCCTGAAGCCTACGTCGATGCGGTGAATTTCCGCGATGAGATGACGCTCCGTGTGGAGCTGCCAGCTTTGCGCGAGGTCGTCGGATTTCTTCGCGACGATCCGTCGCTTCGTTACAACCTGCTCAGCGATCTGACCGCCGTAGACATGCTTCGCCTGCGGGATAACCCGCGCTTCGACGTTGTGGTCCAGCTCTATTCGATTCCGCGGCGTCAGCGTTTGCGCGTCAAGGCCGGATTCAACGATGGTGATCCGGTACCGTCGATGGTTCCGCTGTATCAGGGGGCCAACTGGCTCGAGCGCGAAGCGTATGACATGTTCGGTATCGTTTTCGAAGGTCATCCCGATTTGCGGCGAATGTTGCTGCCGGATGACTGGGACGAGGGTCATCCGCTGCGCAAGGATTACCCGCTGCGAGGCTATCGCGAGTATGTGCAGCCGGGATTCGAGAACCCGGCGCCACGAGTCCGTTCACGGTTCCGGAGGCCCTAGCACATCATGTCGCTTGAGATTACTCAGGGAACACCAGTCGAAATAAGCGAAGAACGAGCGCTCACTGATAGCCGCCGGCAAATGGTGCTCAACATGGGACCGCAGCACCCCAGCACGCACGGGGTTATGCGGGTCGTGCTGACACTGGAAGGCGAGACGATCGTCGATTGTGATCCGGTGCTCGGCTATCTGCATCGCGGAGTCGAGAAACTTGGCGAGACGCATCGCTATTCTCAGTTCGTGCCTTGGACCGACCGGACCGACTACGTTGCTGCACCATCCAATAACCTCGGGTACATTCTCGCGGTCGAGAAACTGTGCGGCATCGAGGCGCCAGAACGTGCTACTTACTGGCGCATGGTCATGGGCGAACTTGCCCGGCTGGCCTCACATCTGGTCTGGTTGGGGACTCACGCGCTGGACATCGGCGCGCTCTCCATGTCCCTCTACTGTTTCCGCGAGCGTGAGCTCATTCTGGACATTTTCGAGACGTTCTGCGGTGCCCGGCTGACGACCAACATGATGGAGATGGGCGGGTTCTCTCGCCCGATCCCCGAACAGTTGCCAGGAATGGTCCGGGATTTCTGCAATGTCTTCCCGAAGATGCAGGCAGAGTACGAGACGTTGCTCTCGTCGAACCCGATCTGGCTCTCGCGAACGCGTGGAGTCGGCGTCATCGAACCAGAAGCGGCGATCTCCTACAGCCTGACCGGCGCCTGTCTGCGGGGCTCCGGCATCAACTATGACGTCCGCAAAGCCACACCGTACCTGTATTACGATCGCATGGAGTTCGAGGTTCCGCTGGGCACCCGTGGGGATGTCTATGATCGGTATCTCGTGCGCATGGAAGAGATGCGGCAGTCGATCAGCATCATCGAGCAGTGCATGGACCAGATGCCGACCGATGGCCCGCTGGCTCTCACTGAATCGCCATACGTCATTCCAGAGCATGACAATGTGATGAAGACCGCCGAAGACATGCAGCGGCACTTCATCTGGGTGATCAAGGGCTTCTCCCCGCCAAAGGGTGAGGTCTACCAGGCGATCGAACATTCCAAGGGTGAACTTGGCTATTACCTTGTGAGCGATGGGACTCCGATTCCGTACCGGGTTCGGCTGAGAACGCCAGACTTCGTCAATCTGCAATCGTTGCCATATATGGCGCAGGGAGCCGCTCTGGCGGACGTGGTGGCCTTGATCGGAACGATCGATATCGTGCTGGGGTCGGTAGATCGCTAACCGATCCAGACAATCAGCTGTTCACCGGGCGTCGAGTGCCGAGATGCGGTAAAGTTCCGCCCGGGGAATACGGAGCGCGGTGGCGCTCCGTTATCGTGTGACAGAAGGCGCGTCGACTCCTGGGGAGTCACATCAGACGATTGAATATGCAGAGACCGGCGCGGACTCTGCTCGAAACAGCTCAGACCTGGTGAGGTCGATGCTGGTGGGGTACTTGAGGTAGGGGCGCAAGCGTGGACGCAAATCTGTTGTCCAGTTACATCTTCGCGGTTATCGTCCTCAACGTGTTGCTGGGCCTGATGGCCTACATGACCTATATCGAACGCAAAGTCATGGCGGCCATGCAGGACCGCATTGGTCCCAATCGCACCGGCCCTGTCGGGCTCCTTCAGCCGATCGCTGATGGCCTGAAGCTCCTGGTCAAAGAAGACATTATCCCGAAGCATGCCGACCGGCGGATCTTCCTGCTGGCCCCGCTGCTCTCCTTCGTGCTTGCACCGGTGGCCGCGGCAGTAATTCCGTTCGGCGATTCGATCACGGTCTTCGGCCATGAAGTCAACCTCTACGTTGCTGACATCAACGTTGCGGTGCTCTATTTCCTGGCAATCGGCTCGATGGGTGTCTTCGGCATCATCCTTGGTGGTTATGCCTCGGCGAATCGTTATTCGTTGCTGGGGGGCCTTCGGGCCGCCGCGCAGGTGATCAGCTATGAGATCATTCTGGGCCTGTCACTGATCGGCGTGATCATTCTCTCTGGCTCGTTGAGTCTGGTGGAGATAGTCAACCAGCAGAGTGAAACGCTGACCATCGGTCCGCTGCAATTGCCGAACTGGTTCATTCTCAGTCAGCCGCTGGCGTTCATTATCTTCCTGATTGCGGCTGTCGCTGAAACGAACCGGGCGCCGTTCGACCTTCCGGAGGCCGAGACCGAGCTCATCGGCGGCTTCCACACAGAGTACTCCGGCTTCCGTTTCTCCTTCTTCTTCCTGGCCGAGTACATCAGCATGATCGTTATCTCGCTGTTTGCGGCAACGATTTTCCTCGGCGGCACCGACGGCCCGATTCAAGACGGCGTCTGGTGGCTGGCGCTGAAGGCCTGCATCTTCCTCTTCTTCTACATCTGGCTTCGCACCACCGTGCCGCGCTTCCGCTACGACCAGTTGATGGGTCTGGCCTGGAAGGTTCTGTTGCCGCTGGTTCTGATCAATATCCTGCTGACCGGATTCATCCGGCTGTGGGGACTGGGGATGCTGTA
>SLFF01000339.1 GCA_007124395.1 Thermomicrobiaceae bacterium
ACCCGGCAATTCGTGGGTACGATCTCCGGACTGAACGAGATCGAGAACCTGGTCCTCTGGGGCATAGCTCCCGGATTTGGTGTCGCTGCGATTGTCGCGGTGACGATCGGTCTGTATCTCGCGATCCGAAAACGAGACCCGCGCTACATTCTGCTTTTGTCCTGGATCATCCCGTACTTCTACGTCATTGCCTCGTCTGAAGCCAGATTTCTGCGCTACGCAGCCCCGCTCGTTCCGCCGCTGGCGATAATCGTCGGTCATCAACTCGCCTATTTCTGGGAGAGTCGTCCGGCGCTTCTCTGGAGTCGCATCGCTCCTGCGACCGCGATAGCAGTCGTCATCGGAGTCACGGCTATATGGGCGGCGATGTTCATGACGGTCTACTCCGGGACACATCCTCGGGTCGATGCCTCCCAATGGATCTACGAGAACGTCGAGCCGGGATCGTCCATTACCCATGAGATCTGGGACGACCGACTACCAGTCGCACTTCCGGGCGGGAGCGGAGGAATCTACGAGTATCGTGTCCTCGACCTTTACGGCGACCGTACCAATGAAGGAGCCGTCGAATTCGTCACCGATGTCCTGCACGATGTCGACTACATTGTGCTGGCGAGCCAGCGGCTTTCTCATTCGATTCCGCGTCTTCCTTGGAGGTATCCGGTTCAGAGCGAGTACTACCGACTGCTGGAGCAAGAGAATCTCGGCTTCGAACTGGCCTACGAGGCAACCAACTATCCAGGTTTCGGGGACTTCAGAATCAACACGCTGGCAGCTGATGAGAGTTTCAGCGTCTACGATCATCCGCCGGTGCAAATCTATCGCAAGGTCGAGACGCTTCCGGTTGAGGAGATCGAGCTTCGCTTCGCACATGCCGCCGCCCAGCCACGGATTCCGGCACGGTATCCCGAGTCACCCACGCTTCGCCTCTCTCAGCCACTGGCCGAACGCGATGTAAATCAGCACGCGGACTGGTCCGAACGGCTGACTGGAACGTCTGGATTCGCGGTGGCGGTCTGGCTCATCGCTCTCGTAGCGCTGACCGGCGCAGGCCTGCCAATCGCTGCCAGCGTTCTGGGTCGGTTTGCCGACTATGGCCTCGGATTCGCCCCGCTGATCGGCTTGCTCGGAACAGGAGCGCTGGTCTGGATAGGCTGGAGCTTCGAGATCGTCCGGCTGACACCGGCAACAGTCCTCGGTGCCGCCTTGATCCTCGCAGCAATCAGCTGGACGTTTATCGGCAGGGTACAGGTGCCTGGTTTCCTTGCCATTTGCCGGTCACCGCTGGTAATCGGTAGCCTGCTCGCATTCTTCGCCGGTTTCCTGCTGGTGCTCGGTCTGAGGTTGTACTACCCGGATCTCTGGCACCCGTTCTACGGTGGCGAGAAGCCGATGGAGACGGCCTATCTCAACGCGATCGTCCGAACCGGTGAGTTTCCACCACACGATCCCTGGTTTGCCGATGGCCACCTAAACTACTACTACTACGGTTTCTTCCTGTTCGCGCTGATCATCGTGGTAACGGGTATTCCGGCTGAGATTGCCTTCAATCTGGCGCTGGCGAGCGTAGCTGCATTCCTTTCAGCCGGGTTGTTCAGCATCGGCAGCACGCTTGCTGGCTCGGTGCTTCACACCCGACGAACCGGATGGTTGATAGCTGGTGGATCAATCACTGCCGTGCTGGTGATGCTGAGTGGCAACCTGCAGGCGACTCGCGAAATACTGCGAACTCGATCACTCCAAGTCGATTTCTGGGAGAGTAGCCGCGTCGTCCATTACGGGATCACCGAATTCCCCTACTTCAGCTTTATGTACGGCGACTTCCACCCACACTTGATCGCTGCTCCCGTGCTGGTGCTGATTGTATCGCTGGGATATAGCTGGATTCTGGAAACGCGACGAAGTCGGCCTGAATGGATCATCCCATGGATCATCGCAAGCGGTATTATCGCGTCGAGCCTTGCATTGATCAACCTGTGGGACGGCCCCACTGCTGCAGTCATTCTGTTGGCAGCAATCGCATTTCCCGTGGTGTCGCGATGCAGATTCTCCTACTCCATTCTGTCAACTCCCGTGCTGGCCGCCGCCGGTGCGGGCCTTGTTGCGCTGCTGATGTTCTCGCGGTTCCTGAGAACGTTCGACCCGCAGACGGACGGGCTCGACACCACGGCCACCGGCACGGATACCGGACAGTTCTTCGTACATTTCGGTGGGTTCCTGACGATCATTTCAGTCGTTGTGGTGATTGCGATCGTCCGGTTGTTGTCTGTCCGGCAGGTCAACCTCAGCTATTCGGCATATGGAGCGATCCTTGGAACAGGTTCTTATCTAACGGGGGCCTACGCCATTGGCGTCACCGACGTATATCCAGTTCGATTCGTGATCACAGGGATTATGGTGGCGACATTCGGTGCGTTGATTGCAATAGCGGCTGATAGAGATCGTCCGATGGAGTCATTCGACCGTGCGCTGGTTCTGGTGTCTCCGTTTATCGCGGTTTCCGGTGCGATCGCGCTGATCCGACCAGTCGCGTCGATCTCCGCGATCATCGTGGGTCTCTTCCTCTGTCTCTGGCTGCAGAACCCGGGAAGATCTGCCGCCACCATTCTGGCAATCG
>SLFF01000042.1 GCA_007124395.1 Thermomicrobiaceae bacterium
GCAACCTACAAGCAGGTCCTGTCCGATGTCCGGCACGTCTATCGTGATCAGGTCGGCGAGGAAGAGACCCCGGCCGAGATGGAGCTGGGGGAGCTGATCGAGCACTCCCGCGAGCTCGATGCCGTGTACGGCTATGCGGTGGAGAACGATCAGATTGCCAGCGGTATGGGTCGCCGGCTCTGGAACCTCTACCGCGGCGGGAAAGCGATTCAGGCCGCTTTCGACACCGTTCTGGAGCAGTTCAACGGGCTCCCAGGCGATGCGGAAAGTTTCGATCGGCTGGAGCGACTCCTCAGCGTTCAGAATTACCGCCTCACCTACTGGCGCCGGGCCAGCGAGGAGATCAACTACCGCCGATTCTTTGATATCGGCGACCTGATCAGCTTGCGGATCGAGGACCCCGAGGTCTTCGAGGCCGTTCATGCGCTGATCCTGGAGTACGCCGGGACGCCCGGTCTCGATGGCTTCCGGGCGGATCACGTCGACGGGCTATTCGATCCGGCGCACTATGCGCAACGACTCCACCAGCGGCTGACCGAGGCAGGTGGCGACCCGGACGGCTATCTGCTGCTGTTCGAGAAGATCCTTACAGGTGACGAGCAGCTGCCATCGGACTGGGAGATCTCCGGAACGACCGGGTATGAGTTTGCGCATCGAGTGAACGCGGTACTGGCCGATCCGGATGGCTTCGAGCAGCTCGAGCAGCACTATTCGGATATCACTGGGATCGATTTTGACTTCGAGGATGTTGTCTTTACTAACAAGGCAAACGTGCTGGACGATCTCTTCTCCGGGCAGTTCGAGACGCTTGTCGACGGTCTGGTGGCGATTTCCCGGGCTCACCGGCGTACGCGAGATCTGTCACGCGAGCAGCTGCAAAGATCACTCCGGTCGATCATGGTGCTCTTGCCGGTCTATCGGACCTACATCGATGAACAGGGCGTGTCTCAGCGTGACCGGCTGATTCTGGAGCAGACGATCGATCTGGCGCGTTCGTCGGAGTCTGGTATCGAGGACGCGGTCTGGGATTTCCTGACCACTGTACTAACTCGCCCGGAGGAATGCGTTAGCTGGAATGCAGCCATTACCTGGATACGTCGCTGGCAGCAGTTCACCGGGCCACTGATGGCCAAAGGGCTGGAAGACACCGCGCTTTATGTCTACACGCCGCTCGCCTCGCTCAACGAAGTTGGTGGTGAGCCGGAAGTTCTCGATGTTGATGCGTTGCACCAGCACAACTTGCACGTGGCCGATCAATGGTCATCGACAATGCTGACCAGCTCGACGCATGACACGAAGCGCAGCGAAGACGTCCGGGCGCGAATCGCGGTACTGAGCGAGTTCGCCGACGAGTGGACCACCCGCCTCTCTTCGTGGCAGGAGCTCAATGCGTCGCACCGGGAGACGATCGGTGGCCAGATCGTGCCGGACGCCAACGAAGAGCAGTTGATCTATCAGACATTGCTCGGCGCCTGGCCGCTCGATCGCGCGGAGTTCGGAACGTTCGCGGATCGCATCAAGGAATACATGACCAAAGCGATGCGTGAGGCGAAGGTCCACACCCACTGGATTGCGGTCAATGAGGCGCACGAGCAGGCGGTGTTGCGATTTGTCGAGCGTATTCTGGAAGCTGATCCTGGCGGACCATTCTTCAGAGATTTGCTGGCCTTCCAGACCCGGATTTCCAGTTTTGGTGCCTGGAACAGTCTGTCGCAGGTTGCCCTGAAGCTGACCAGCCCCGGATTTCCGGACATCTACCAGGGGAACGAGCTGTGGGATTTCTCGCTGGCAGATCCGGATAATCGACGGACGGTGGATTTCGAGACGCGCGAGCGTTATGTCGAGCAGATTGCGACTACCTCCCCCGATGATGTTCCCGAACTCGTCCAGCAGTGGCGTGATGGTCGGATCAAGATGCTGGTGACTTCTCGACTCCTCCGAGACCGCTACCAGCAGCCGGAGCCGTTCCGGTCAGGGTCATATCTGCCGCTGGACGTGTCAGGTGACAAGGCCGAGAATGTCATCGCGTTCGCCCGGCAGTCCGGAGATTCCTGGGCAGTCACTGTGGCCCCCCGCCTGTCTGCACGACTCGTCGGGCCGGATCAGGCGCCGGTTGGTGAGGACGTCTGGGGCGATACCCAACTGAAGCTGCCCGCAGAATCCGCGTCCACCTGGGTGGACGTGATTACTGGTGAACCACTGGAGCGTGGCCCTGACGGAGCCATCCGGGTGGCTGACATCCTCAGACGCGCGCCGGTTTCGGTGCTTCGATCGAATTAGTGACCAAAAATACCCAGCAAAAGGAAACGAGGAGCCGTTTTGAAGTTTGATCCCGCTCAGATGGAGAGCCCGGACATCTACAAGGTGCTGTCCGGGGTTGTGATTCCGCGCCCGATTGCCTGGGTGTCTACCGTTGGCCCGGATGGCGTCCCGAACGTGGCCCCGTACAGCTTCTTCCAGCCGATTACCCCCAGCCCACCGCATATCTCCTTTTCGGCCGGATCTCGGGCAGGCGTCAAGAAGGACACTGAAACGAACATCGAAGCCTCTGGTGAGTTCGTGGTGAACATCGTCAACAGTGATATTGCCCGGCGGATGGCGATCAGCGCGCTCGATTTCTCCCCGGAGCAGAACGAGTTCGAAGCCTCCGGGTTGACGCTCGGAGCCTGCGATGTAGTCTCTGCCCCACGTGTTGCTGAAGCACCGGCAAGTCTCGAGTGCCAGATGCGCCAGATGATCCCGATCGGCGACCAGCGGTACGGCGCCACGCTTATTATCGGCGAGGTTGTGCGGTTCCACGTGCGCGATGATCTGGCACTGGACAACTTCCGGATCGATTTCGGGAACCTCGATGCCGTCGGACGACTGGCCGGCGACTGGTACTGCTCCACCACCGAGCAGTATGATCTTCCTCGAGCGAAGTATCAGAAGGAATTGTCGGACTGGTTCGAGTAGCCGGGAGGATGCACCATGGGCTATTTCATTCTGCAGTATGAAGTCGTTGATGATTTTGTCGAGCGAAGGGCCGAGATTCGCGAGGAACACCTCGGGCTCCTCCGGGAAGCCCAGCAGCGTGGAGAATTGATCCTGGCCGGAGCCGTAGGCGATCCTGTCGATGGTTCGCTGCTGGTGTTTCGGGCCGATGATTCTTCACCGGCCGAATCGCTGGCTCTCAACGATCCCTACGTCATCAATGGACTGGTGACGAACTGGACCGTGAAGCCATGGAATGTGGTGATCGAGTAAGCTCTACTGCCCTGCTCGATCAGGTGCGGTCCCGGCGGCGCTTGTTCGCCCGCTCGGCTCGCTCGGCCATAGCCGCTTCAACGGCTTTGTCGAGTCGCTCATCCAGCTGTTCGGAGTCGAACCCGGGACCGACTGCGTCGATAATCCAGGTCGTGGCGTCGGCGGTGATCTCCGGCGTCAGTGGATGTTTTGCCCCGGCAAGCGCGGTAGCGACCATCAGCAGATCACTGTCCGACACCTGCTCATCGGCCAGCGATTTGGCCCGACCAATAAACTTCAGCTGATCATCGGGTCCACCTGGTTTGCCGCGCACCGTGAGTTGAGCTCCGAGCAGCCGCCAGAGGTCGGCGTTGCGCTTCTGACGCTTGCTGCCATCACCATGAAAGGCGGTTACGATCTCGGCAACTCGATCGATAGACGGCTCCTCACCTATTTCATCAAGCGCGATCATGGCGACATCGATATGGCGAGGTGATACCCGCCAGCCTGCGGTTTTGCGGACGTCGTTGAGCACCTGACGCTCATCGTAGGCGTCTGGGTCGCCCATCTCTTCCGGTTCGGGTTGATTCGATTCGTTCACTGGTTGGCTCCTATCATCGAGCAGTTCGTTACAGGTAGTTCGTCGCGAGTCCTGTGCCGGGCCTGATTTTGCCGGGCTTCCGTATATGGTTAGAATGATGGCACACAAATTTCGAAACAACGGGCAGGTAATGAAAAGAGTGGAGAGCGCATGACTTCTGACCACCGGCGACACAGCTATTGGCTCGAGACCATTGAAGACGACCTCGCACCGAGGCCGCCACTGGATGGATCGCACACCGTGGACGTGGCGATTCTCGGCGCCGGTCTCACCGGCCTCTGGACAGCATACTATCTGCTGCAACATGAGCCAGGACTGAAGGTAGCGATTGTCGATAAAGAGATCGCCGGATTCGGGGCCTCTGGCCGTAACGGTGGCTGGCTCTCGCCGGGGTTCCCGGTTTCGATCTCGGAGCTTGAGCATCGGTTTGGGCGAGAGCTCGCGGTTGATCTCTATCAGGCGATGGTCGGCGCGGTTGAAGAGACACTCCGGGTGCTCGAAACTGAAGGGATCGCAGCTGATCAGGAGCAGGCCGGGTCGATCCGTATGGCGCGCGGTCCTCACCAGTTGCCGGCAGTCGAGAATACGATCCGGACATTCGAGCGACTCGGACTGGCGCAGTATGCCCAGTCGATGGATGCCGCCGCCGTGGCAGATCGAGTCCGGGTGACTCAGGCACTCAAGGGCGTCTTCAATCCGACGACGGCGTCGGTCAACCCGGCGAAGCTCGTTCGGGGGCTGGCTCAGGCTGTGGAACGCAAAGGCGCCACGATTTACGAGCGCACCCGGGTGCTCGACTATGAAACCGGCGATTATCCCCGATTGATGACGACTCGTGGTGATCTGCGGGCAAATGTCATTGTGCTGGCTGGCGAGGCGTATCTCAGCCAGTTGCCGAAGCAATCCCGCTCATTGATCCCTGTCTATTCTCTGATGACTCTCACCGCCCCGCTGACCGACGCACAGTGGGACGAGATCGGCTGGGCGCAGCGATACTGCATCGGCTCCTCCCGATTTACCGTCGACTATCTGGCGAAGACGGCCGACGGCCGTATTGCGGTTGGTGGACGTGGTGCCCCGTATCACTTTGGGTCGAAGATCGATGATGCCTATGATCGGGATCCCGAGACCCACGCGGCGCTGCAGACGATGGCCCGGGAGTGGTTCCCGGTGCTCAATGACGTGCCATTTACCCATTCCTGGGGTGGCCCGCTTGGTGTGCCGCGTGACTGGATGCCGAGCATGAGCTATCGCCCGGCAGATGGTCTGGCCTGGGCTCGTGGCTACACCGGTCAGGGAGTTGCCACGTCGAACCTCTCCGGTCGGGTTCTGGCCGATCTGATCGGTGATCGTGATTCTGAATTGACCCACTTGCCGCCGGTTAATCACCAGAGCCCGGACTGGGAGCCCGAGCCGCTGCGATGGCTGGGTGTTCGATTCGTGCAGTCTGGCTACCGTGAGCTCGATCGACGGGCTGAAGAGACCGGTCGGCCACCGTCTGGTCGTAGTCTGGCAGAGCGCCTCGGCCGGCACTAGGCTGGATTCATCCGTTGCTGGATTGAATCTGAAGTGGGCGCGGCTCAGCCGTATGCTTTCTGATGGGCCTTCTTGCGACGAAGGTAGTCGGCATCCTGGCGGATTTCATCCCACTTCGCTTTGAAGATCGCGGCGGACTCGGCTTTCTGCTGGTCGATGTCCCGCTCGTTGACCGCTCCATCCGAGTCGTATTTGCGTCCCCCTGGATAGTTGGCGTAGCGCCGGGAGCGGGTATAGCCCATCTGGATGAACTTGCGGGCCATGTCCATGCCCACGAAATCGTCAGCGTCCCGGTAGTCCTCGAAAAGCTCCGCCAGTCGGTCGCACGATTCCCGGGCGATCTCCGGTGTTTTGAATCGCCAGTGAGGCAGTAGCTCGCTCTTGTACGGTTCCACGAGAAGTACCCCCTGCTCACCACGGCCGACGCGGTAGAGATGCGGGTTCTCGCGTAGATCAAGAGTGGCATAATCGAGGTTATAGTCGAACGGCATTGCCTGTTCCCTGATTCAGTCGGACAAAAACGGTCCTCACTGTTCAGTACGTCAAGCCCGGTGCCATGAATCCCGGGGCGTGGGACTGGACGCCGGGCGCTGGATTCCGTACATTAGAGGTCGAGAGCGATTGAACTGCCGGTAACGGCATGGTTCCGGATGCAAACGGGAGATCACACGATGGATAATCTGGCGCGAATCCTTTCAGGACTGATTCACATCGCCATTATTGGCACGATGGTGGCTGCCCCGATTCTCATTGCGCTGCTGGTGGTGATCATCCTGGTCCTTCACTAGGCTCCGGACACGCTCAGGAAATCACCCCGTTCTGCCTGAGTTCCTGAATTGCCACCGCATCGTATCCGAGCTGCCCGCCGAGCACTTCCTCAGTGTGTTCGCCGAGCAATGGCGGGTATCGCCGCACTGATGGTGGCGTCTCCGACATCAGAAACGGAATCCCGGCCAGCTTGATCGTCCCGGCGGTCGGATGCTCGATCTCTACCACCATATTCCGATGCTGCGCCTGCGGATGCTCGAACACGCGATCGAGCGTGTTGATCGGGCCGCACGGAATTCCCGCTGCACTGATCTCCTCCAGCCAGTCATCAGCGTCTCTGGTCTCCAGCACTGAGTTCAGAATCGGGATGAGCTCTTCTCGATTCTGAACTCGTGATGGGTTGTCTTTGAATCGGGGATCGGTGATCAGATGTTCCAGGTCCAGAATCCGGCACAGGGCGTGGAACTGACGCTCGTTGCCTGCCCCGATGATGATCCACAGGTCTCTGGCACGGAACGTCTGATACGGAACAATGCTGGCGTGGGCGTTGCCGTGTCGTTCTGGAAGATCACCGGTTGTCAGATAGTTGCTGCCGACATTTGCCAGCCACGCAATTGCCGAGGTGAAGAGTGCGGCATCGATATGCTGCCCTTTTCCGGTGGTATGCCGGGCATGCAGGGCAGCCATGATCGCGTTGGACGCGAACAGTCCGGTAGTGATGTCGACGATTGCCACGCCGACCTTCATCGGCTCCCCATCGATCTCGCCGGTAATGCTCATGATCCCGGCTTCTCCCTGCGCGGCGAAATCGTAGCCCGCTCGTGAGGCATACGGGCCGTCCTGCCCGTATCCGGTGATCGAGCACCAGATCAGGCGCGGGTTGATCTCCTTCATCTGCTCGTACCCGATCCCCATGCGATCGAGTGAGCCGACTTTGAAGTTCTCGACCACGATATCGGACTCACGGGCCAGATCCTGCAGGATCTTCCTTCCCTCGTCTGACTTGAGATCGAGCGTGATACTCCGTTTGTTGCGATTCACGCAGAGAAAATAGGCGCTCTCGGTTCCCGCCCACGGCGGTCCCCATGTCCGGGTGTCATCCCCGGTACCGGGTTGCTCTACCTTGATGACGTCTGCGCCGAGATCGCCAAGGGTCATCGTGCAGTATGGTCCGGCCAGAACGCGGGAGAGATCGAGCACCCGCACGCCGTCAAGTGGTTGTTGCATGTGAAACGTTGCTCCTGTCGTTGTCGCGAACTGATGTTCAGCCATCAATCGTTGCGCGATAGCGTGCTCAGCCTAGCACAGCAATCCACCTGTGCAAGCAGGGTTGTCTGCGACTTATCGTCCACCCGGGTAGACCTGCCCGCCAGGTGGATGGACAGTCGGGACGACGAACACGTGGAAATGCGGTAATCTGCAGCATCACTACGCGAATCGAGTACAGAACTCTGCGCTGAATGGAGCCGACTGATGCCGATCAATACCCCGACCTTGCGGCAGCAATTCCCGATCACCGAGACGTGGAATTACCTCAATCACGCCACCCACGGGCCGTTTTCGATCGGTACCGCCACGGCGATTGCTGATCTCGCCCACGCATGGACGCAGCCCGCTGATCTCGATCACAGCGGCAATGATAAGACGGTTGATGCCGTCCGGCAGATGATCGCCGGGATGGTCAATGGCCGGCCCGAAAACATGGCCTTCACCGGGAGTCTGGCCGAGTCGATGAGCCTGGCAGCGGCCGGAATCGACTGGAACGACGGCGACAACTGCGTGATCCCTGAGCAGGAGTTCCCGTCGGTGGTTTACCCGTTCCTGAACCTGGAGCATCGTGGTGTCTCAGTCCGGTTTGCTCCGAAAGGCGCCGACGGCTTCACAAGCCTCGATGAGATCCGGGCAGTCACCGATCAGCGCACCCGCGCCATCGTGGTGAGCCATGTCGAGTTCATGAGCGGGTTCCGTAACGACCTCTCGGCGCTGGCGCAACTTGCCCACGATCTTGATGCTGTATTGATTGTCGATGTCACCCAGTCTCTGGGGCCGTGCGAGATCGATGTTCAGGCCAGTGGCGTGGATGTCATTGCGGCGCATTCCTACAAATGGCTGATGGCGAGCTACGGTGTCGGGGTCACCCATCTGTCGGATCGAGCGATCGAGCGGATTCACCCAACCTATGCCGGAAGACTGTCGGTCGACCTCGGGTTCGAGGATCTGGGCTACGAGCTTCGCTGGCGCAAGGGAGCCGCTCGCTATCAAGCCGGTGGGCTGAACTGGATCACGCTGGCCGGGCTGCAAGCCTCCCTGGATGTGATTACCTCGATGTCTCCGGCCGATATCGCTGAACACACGGTCCGGTTGACTGATCGATTTCTGGATGGCGTGGAGCAGCAGGGACTGGAGATTCGCTCCAGCCGTGATCCGAAGCATCGCTCGGCCATTGTGGCGTTTACCACCGGCAGCGAGCAGGCGGACGCAGATCTGGTGAAGAAACTGGATGCGCAGAAGATCTCCGTGGTTCAGCGAGGGCTGGGAATCCGGGTTTCACCGTACTTCTACAACACGGAAGACGAGATCGATCAGCTTCTGGATGCGCTACAGAGCTGAGTGATGGTTGTCTGAACTCTCGAAACAGGTTAGGATTGGTATATACCCTGTAGGGGTATAGCGATCAGGCATTCAGAATAGCTTTGCGTGAGAGGGATTACCATGACTGAACGAACATACACGGTGCCAGATGTCAGCTGCGAGCATTGCGTCAGTGCAATCACCAAGGAACTGACCCAGATCAGTGGCGTCCAGAACGTCAACGTCGATCTGGAGACGAAGAAGGTCACCGTCGTTGCTGATGAGTCGGTCGAGGATCAGAAGATCCGTGAAGGTATCGACGAAGCAGGCTTCGACATCTCGGCATAGGCATAGTTGACATAAGATTTGAGCATGCCGCCGGAAGCTGCTTCCGGCGGCTGTTCTGTTTCTGCCTACAGAGGAGGGGAGCCATCGCCCGAGTTGCGACGGAACAGTCCTCCGAAGATCGCCCCGCCAACCAGCACACCGAGCACTGCCCAGGTTGCTGCCTTCGCTCCGGGACGCGCTACCGGGTTCTCGATCGGCTCCCGGTACAGGTCGAGTGGGTGATCGCCGCGCTCCAGCACGGGTGCGCGGCCGTGAATACGGCGCATCACTGCGGCGTTGATTTCGCCACCAAGCACAATCACAATGCTGCTGATGTACAGGAACAGAAGCAGTACCAGAATACCGCCCAGAACACCGTAGGCACTTCCCGGATCGGCGAGGGAAAGATAGATGCTGAAAGCATAGCTCGCTATCAGCCAGACAATTGTGGCTATGATGCTACCCGGCAGAATTGCTGCGCGATCGACTGGTTCCGCTGGCGCAAACTTGTAGAGCACAGCCAGAGCTCCCATGAACGTGATTAGCAGGACTGGCCATCGAATGATATTCCAGAGGAGCGTGAAGAGTTCACCCAGGTTGAAGAATCCCGCGATCTCGTTTCCGATTGCTTCACCAAACACCAGCAGGACGAACGAGCTGATCATCAACAGACTCAGCCCCAGAGTCAGTCCAAGTGAAACTCCGCGCTGCACCACAAAGTTACGATCATCTTCCAGCCCATGTGCCCGGTTGATCGCTTTGACGATAGCGCCGATCGCGTTGGATCCAGACCATAGGGCCAGAATTAGACCGAAGGAGAGCAGTCCAACACCGCCCTGTTCTTCGACGGACTGAAGTACAAGCTCCAGAGTGCCGAATACTTCCTCGGGCAAGCCGTCCTCGGCGCGATCGAGCAAGCGGTCGAAGGCGTCTATCCCGGTGTACTGCGATGCGACTGCAGATATGGATGCAAAGAAGATCATCAGAGGTGGGAGCGCAAACACAAGTCGGTAGGCTGCCTCTGCGGCCATGCCAGTGCCGTCGTCGCCCATAAATCCCTTTACTGCTTCCGTGAGAATCCCGATGGGATCCCGGTAGAATTCTTTCATTGTTCCCTGCACCC
>SLFF01000390.1 GCA_007124395.1 Thermomicrobiaceae bacterium
ACCATCTCGCCAGGCTGACTCCATGACATCGAGCGCCTGCTGGGCCTCACGTAGCCGCGTTTCGGCAGTCTCCAGCGCGATAGCCGCCGCTTCCTGCGACTCGAGTTCCTGCTGGAGATCAGTACGGGCTTTATCCAGTTCACCCCGCTGTTGAACCAGCCGGCTCAGGTGGTCCCGGGTTGCTTCATGACCGCTCACCTGCCCAGCCTGGAGCCTGGCACTCTGTAGTTCCTTTTGTGCCTGCTCCAGGTTGTCTCCGGCTGCCTTGTGTTGCTGCACGAGCTCTTCGTGCTGCGCTGAACATGCGCGTGCCTTCTCTCTCGCGTCGCGCTCCTGCTTCTCAGCCTCAGCCATCGCCGCAATCCGAGGTCGAAGCCCTTCGAGATCGCGTTGCTTCTGCTTCATCTGATCGAGCTGCGGTTTCTGCTCATCAGCCTGCTGCGCTTCCGTCTCAGCCTTCTGGAGTGTTTCGACCGCCAGAGCCAGCCGACGCTCGATATCGTCGCGCGCCGTCTCACTGGTTTCGGCCTCGGCGATGCGATCGTTCATAAACTTCTCAGCATCGGCCAGTGTCGCCGCACGCTGTGCCAGGTTCAGCTTCGATCGCTGCTGATCAAATTCCTCAGCCCGTTCGGTCAACCGAGTGAGTTCAGTGCGTGCTGTTTCAACCTGATTCAGCTTGTCATTTGCATTTCTGGCCTCTTCGAGCGCCGTCCGGGCACGTGTCACTACCCCGGTCTGCTCCGCGTGCTGCGCAGTTAGCGTGCGGATCTCTTCCTCGATCTCGACTACCTGTCTGGTGAGCGCTTCCGGACTCTCGACACCGTTTGATTCCAGGATCAGGTTCTGCTCCTGAGACAGTCGATCGAGCCCCTGCCGGATCTCACGGGCACGCTCTTTCAACCGATCCTGAATTAGCCGGTAATGGTGGGTCTGAAACAGCGTGGAGAAGATCTTCTCCCGCTCGTTAGAGTTCGCGGTCAGCAGTTCCCGGAATCGTCCCTGTGGCAGCACCACGACCTGTCGGAACTGATCCGCTCGCAAGCCGAGCAACCGCTCAACCTGCTCGCCAACTTCGCCAACCCGACTGGCGATCAGGCGGGGTTCGTCATCCTCGCCGGATTGCTCGAACATCGAGACCTTCTGCGGTACTGGCCGGTAGCCACTCCCATCTTTTCTCAGCACATCCTGCGCAGGCGTCCGATCGATGGTGTAGATCATGCCGCCGGTGGAGAAGCTGAACACCACCCGGGTTGGATGGTCTGGCGAAGCGTGATCGCTCCGCATCTGGTTCCCCTTGCGTTCGTCTCCAGATGTCTCGCCGTACAGTGCTACGCAGATCGCATCGAGGATCGACGATTTCCCGGCACCGGTTGGTCCGTGAATCAGAAAGAGTGGGCGATCCGCCAGTTCCCGGAAATCGAGCTTCTGCGAATGGGCATAGGGGCCGAACCCGTGCATCTCCAGTGCAACTGGCCTCATGAGGTCCCCTCCCGTTCTTCCCGGCGGATCTCCTCGGCCACCTCTACGAACACGTCGGTCTGCTCCGGGGTCATCTCGCTGGAGGTCATCGCCTGCATGAAATCGTTGAACAGATCCAGATCATTCTTGCCTACAATGTCCGATGCCCGGCGGATCTCGCCATCGCCTTCCAGTTGAGCCGCACGCTCCAGGTGCATCAGGTTCGGGTAGACGTCTCGCAGACGGCCCATCGCATCGTAGACGGCACCCTCATCGAGCAACGTCGCCATGAGGTAGTCATCATGCGGGCCGTAGTCGTCCGGCCGCTGCAGCAAGTCCTCCAGCGTTCCCCGGATCACCCGCATATCCCGGCGCGGTGTCAGCTGAAACTCTTCGGTCTGAATCTCCCCGGCGGCATCGATCTCGACGATGCTGACTGACTTCCGCTGGGTTGCCTCGTTGAAGGAATACTTCATCAGCGACCCGGAATAGCGCACCCGGCCCCCGTTGAAACTCTGTGGCTGATGCAGGTGACCAAGCGCCACATAGCTGAACGGCAGGAAATGATCGGCTGACACGGTATCCGCCCCGCCGACACTCAGCGGGCGCTCAGAGTCGCTGACCGATCCACCATGCACGAACGAATGGCTCAACAGCACCGAGCGCCCATTGACCTGATGTCGGCCAACCAGTGATCGCATCGCGCTGTCGAAACAGACCGCCGTATCGTCCTGCAGGTGATTCCGGACCTCGGCTGGTTCACAGTACGGGGCCAGATAGAACGACACCGGGCCATCGGCATCTTCCAGCACGATCGGCGTATCGCATGACGTCAATCGCCCGAAGAGGTAGATACCCCGGTCGGTCATCAAACGGGAGCCGAACTCCAGGCGAGATGGATTGTCGTGGTTACCAGCGATGATCAGCATCGGGATGTTGTGGTCGATGGCGATCCTGGCCAGCGTCTCATCGAGCAGTTCCACCGCTTCCACCGGTGGGTACGCCCGATCGTAAACATCCCCGGAGAGGACGATGACATCCGGCTTCTGATCGGCAAGCAGATCGATGAACTGATCGAGGAGGTGGGATTGTTCGTTCGTCAGATGCGTCCCGTGGAACAACCGGCCAAGGTGCCAGTCGGCAGTGTGCA
>SLFF01000007.1 GCA_007124395.1 Thermomicrobiaceae bacterium
CCAGCAGCAACTCATCGGTATTATCAGCGGTACGGTGCTGGCCGGCGTGTTGCTGGTTGCGGCGTTCGCGATTGCCCGCGCCCGGCAGCAGCTTCTTCTGTCAGCAGGGACCGCTGCAGTCTTGCTGGTGGTGCTGGTGGCGGTTGATCTCGGGTCAGCCCACAAAGCGGCAACCTATCGGACAGAAGACACCGGCCCCACGCACTATGTCGGGCTGGACTGGGTCTACAACCGGGACAACGACCTCGTAAAAATGCTCCGGGAAGTGACTGACCCCGGCGGGAGCAACCCGAGCCGGATCCTGCCCGACGCCACGGCATCGGTCTGGGCCAACGGTCCGTTTGTCTGGGATCTTCACAGCGCCAGCGGGTACATCGTGCTCTGCCCGGTCGCGTATTGCGACCTGCTGGAACACGCTCGAGCGAATCCGTCATCCCCGATGCTCGATATGATGAACGTCCGCTATCTGGTGACTGATCATGAAATCGCCGAGCACTACGGAGAAGCAGCCGCGGAGAAGTTCGAACTGGCCCACTTCGACGGCCTGACGAACATCTACGAGAATCCGGACGTGATGCCCCGAGCCTGGATTACGCATCAGTCGACTCACCAATCTGAAGATCAGGTGTTACCGTATTTGCTGGAGAATCCGGATCAGATCGGCAGTGAAGTCGTCCTGAGTGATGATGCTGCACCGGTGCTGGAGAGTTCCGGGGAGAGTTCGGGGCAGGCCGAGATCACCGAATACGAGAACACCGCCGTGAGCCTCGACGTCTCCATGCCGGAAGAGGGCTACCTGGTGCTGTCGGATACCTACTATCCCGGCTGGAGCGCCACGGCAAACGGAGACGAGATCGAGATCTTCCGGGCAAACCACGCATTCCGGGCAGTCCATCTACCTGAAGGCGAGCATCGGGTCGAGTTCACCTATCAGCAACCGCGACTCGTCACCGGTGCGATCATCTCCGGGTTGAGTCTCCTGCTCACACTGGGAACCGGTGCGGCAGGCATCGTCATCCGGCGACGAGCCGATACTGCCGCCTCCCATGATCCATTGGGATGAGGGCCGGGAGTAAACGGTCAGTCTCCCGGACTTCGTTCCCCGGCAATCTCCAGAATATCCTCGATCTCCACCTCGACCACCGGCTTATGGATCTTGTGCTGCTGTAGTGGTTTCTCCGGCTCCATGATGGCGATCACCGTCTCCAGAGGCGGGCAACCCGGCTCGGTGCAGCGCAGCTCGGTCACCATAACCGTCGTCTCGTCACTCAGGCTGAGCTTCTCGTTCACCCACTGCTTGATCTCACGGATTCGTCCTGCATTCTCCGGGTTTGATGACCCGCCGGGGTTTACGATCATGGTTCCATGTCCCCATTCTTCTGTCTGAACCGAACAGTGCTTCGCCGATTTTGTGCCTTCACGTCCCGATATCCGGAGTCAGATCACTCCTCCCGTCTTTCCCAGAAGATCATCGCCACGGGAATTCGAAATGAGTACCGGTATCGACCATCGAGTGACTCCAGGATCCCGGGAAGCGCACCCATGACACCGGCTCGCACATCATCGGCGAGATCGCCCGGGACGAGAATCTCGAGTGCCTCATCCAGTGTGTCGAACTGAAACGAACGGGTTTCGTGGAGCATCTGAATATTCGGCCGGATACCGAGTTTTCGCATGACTCCCGCAATGTAGAGATACAGCGGCTCAACTGGTTCATGGTCGGGGCCAACCAGTGCACGAATCAGCCGGCGATGTGGGGCATCGTAGGCATCACTCATAGCGATAACCAGCGTCTTCCGTGTTGTCCGGATCAGCTGCGCTACCGCGCGTTCGATATCGAGTTGCCGGTACATCGACCATGCCGCGAGCACCACATCATGCTCGGCAACGTCGACGTCTGGCCAGTTACCCTCCACCGGGATGATGTTCTCGATGCCTGATGTCGCTGCTTTCTGCATAAGGAGCTGCAACATCTCCGGGGAGTAATCAATCGCTGTAATCTGGCTCGTTTTCGTGGCAAGCGGAAGAGCGAAGCGACCGTCGCCGCAGCCGACATCGAGCAACGTATCGCCCGGGTCGAGTTTTGCTTCGATCCAGCCTAGCGTCTGATCGTATGAACCTGGAACCGAGACCCGCTGTTCATATGTCGCGGCAGATCGTTGCCAGAACGTGCGATCGTTCTCGGGAACCAGCCGTTCCTGATGCTGGACATGAAGCGCGCTTCTCCAGATATCGCCGAAATCGACCGAGAACGTCTTTGTCTGAATCGCCATACCCTCTCCTTGAGAATTCGTATCAGCTTCGTCGCGATTGACCGGTTCGTGCCAGCAGTGCATCGGCAAACAGGTTTGCCCCGAGTGAAACCATCAGAATGCACAGCGCAGGAAGGAGAATCAGGTGCGGGGATGTCCGCATATGCGGGCGTGCGTCGTTCAGCATCACGCCCCAGTCCGGCGTCGGTGGTTGCACGCCCAGCCCGAGGAACGAGAGCGCTGCTACCGCAAGGATCACTCCGCTGACGCGCAGACTGGCCAGCGCCAGAATCGGTCTGGCGACATTCGGGATGATGTGACGAAGGATGATCCGTGTGTGGG
>SLFF01000251.1 GCA_007124395.1 Thermomicrobiaceae bacterium
CAGATATATGGGAACAGAAATCGAGATTTCGAACTCTTCGGCCTCGCTGATGTCAAAGTCCTCAGGAGTTCGGAAGGTGAACTCACGATTGTCCTTGTCGTAGTCCACTTCGCCCTCGTTGTTCGATTCGACAAAGGTGTCGCCGTCGCGATCGAACGAATAAGTGACGAGACCGGCGTCGCCCCTGATTCTGAGTGTGTAGTCTTCGATTGCCTCAGCAGGCTCCGCCAGTGGCCAGGTCACATCGAGCCAGGCATCTCCGTGGTCGTTTAGTTCGAGTTCTGCCTGGTGAGGCCAGAAGGGATCAGGAGGATCTGGTGGATCATCGTCGCCACTGGCACTCTGGGTCTGCAGGGCTAGCGCGCCTGCCATTGCGAACATCAGGGAGATCGATACAAGAAGGGTTCTTCGAGCGCTCACGGAACGTATCATGACTGGTAACTCCAATCCCCGTTTTCCCATCTCTGGCGCGTTCTCAAGGTTCGAAGCGCGACGGCTGCTGGATTCGAGGTTGTGCGTTAACTTCGCGATCGATTTCTCTGAATCGCACACAGCTGTTGCGACACACGCCGGTCTTAAAGTGATGATTAGCAGCCCAGTGTATCAATAAGAATACGGGCGTGTAAAGCGCTTCTAGCTAGTGTTAGAAAATGTGATAGTTTGGCAAAATTTTGGCTCTACTCCGAGCTTGTGTAGCTGCGAGCACCAGCGTGATGGGGGATTGTTGATGAGAACTGATTTCTCGACGGGGTCTCAGGCGTAGTGGCGCGTGATCTGACAGAGGCTGACGCATCGATTCACTTGCTCGCCCTGAATCTCTCGTCTTTCCCCGGAAGTTTCGATAAAGCTGACGGAGAAGTTTCCGGGCAATGGCCCTCATACCACTGACCTCTGTTCCAGTTTCTTCGGTTCAGAACCCGGACCAGTTGCCTGTGATTGGCCGCGGTACGACTCTGTGGCCGGAGTCTGCTTGAGGTGTTGAGACAAATTCAAAAAACGACCGGCGTGTAGCCGGTCGTTCCTCGTTTCGATTCTGTTCCAGTGGGTTGACCTGGCGATCGACCGCTAGCTGATTATGTCGCCCGGGTTGTTCTGCGGTGGCGGGGCTGCGCCCTGGTGCGATTGAACTGCGGTAAGAAACTGATAGGCGAGCGACTGCAGCTGTTGTTCAGACAACGCACCGGCGAAGGTGTCAAGCGCCTGACCCTGCCAGAACAGGGCGGTGGTGGGCAGTGAGGTGATCTGATACTGGGCTGCCAGTTGCTGTTCCTCGTCGGTATTGACCTTCACGAACTTGATGCTGCCCTGATACTGCTCGGCCAGTTTTTCGAAGATCGGGCCCATCTGCTGGCACGGACCGCACCACGGAGCCCAGAAATCGACGATGACCGGGATGTCTGACTTCAGCACGACGTCGTTGAACGTCTCGGCCGTGGCGTTGATCGTCGAATCGACCTGGATATCTTCGGCTTCCTGTTCGGCCTCGGCCGTTTCCTTGAGTTGCTCACGTTCCTCGATCGCTTCTTCTTCGGTGATCTCACCGAGAGTCAGCTTCTTGAGGACGTCGAACTCGTCGTGATCTGGCGTGTAGCGGATCGCGTACTGGTCACAGAAGTTCACACACGGCCCGGGACAGTCTCCGCACAGTGAGAAATCGATATTGACCAGGTTGGCGTCAGGATCGTAGGAAAACGCGCTTTCCGGGCACATACGGGCCGGGAAACAGGCTGCCCAGTTCTTGTCGCAGACATTCGGATCAATGATTGCTGGCATCGGCGTGCAGGTCCTTTCTGTGCGCAACTGCCGTCGGTATCGTCAACGTTGCGGGCCAGGCTGGAGTGTACTGCTCGCCGATTGAGTGCCCGGTTGAACCCTCTGAGTATAGCTATGCTGGGACGTCAATCGCCAGAACGGTTAGCGAGCGACCTTGATCGGGGCTGCAGCTTCGATATTCGCTAGCTGCTGATAGACCTCGACCATCGATGTACTGACCATCTGCCATGAGTATCGGATGGCTGCTCGTCTGGCTCCAGCACAGAGCGTCCGGGAGAGGCGTTCATCGGTCAGTACTCGCTCCAGTCCGGCCGCAAGTGCCAGAGGATCGGAGTGCGGAACGAGAAGACCTGACTGCTCATCGCGCACGGTAAATTGCAGACCACCGACGCGAGAGGCGACGATCGGCGTTCCACAGGCCATCGCCTCGACGGCGACCAGTCCGAACGACTCGTAGCGCGACGGCACGGTACAAACATCGGCTGCGCTGTAATACAGCGGAAGGCGTTCACGTGTTTGTGAGCCTCGAAAGAGCACCTGAGACTCGATGCCGAGTTCACGGGCTTCTTGCTGAAGCTTCTGGAGTGCATCGCCAAAGATCGGGCTTTCCCCTGAATCATCGAGTTCGCCACCCACGAAGACGAGCGTCGGTTCGGCACCGGCCCAGTCTCGCTGGTCCAGCAATCGTTTGAAGCCGGCGAACAGCGTGTCGATTCCTTTGACCGGATCGATGCGCCCGACAAAGAGCACGATCGGTCCGTCGGGCAGATCGAGTTCTGCGCGGGCCTGTTCTGGATCGTGTGGCTGGAACAGCTCGAGATCGACTCCCGGCGGAACCAGATGGATCTGGTCAGACGGCGCACCGAGCTTGTGGATCATCTCCTTGCGCTCGTCTGGATTCGCGGCAATGAGACCGTCAGAGATCTCGACGAGTCGACGTTCGATCTGAAGGCGAAGAATCGTTTCGCGATGGGCATCTGTGGCGACGGCGTTCTTCAGGTGGGCCATGGTGTGATACATCTGCACGGTTGGAGCGTGCCAGTGCTCCTTCAGGAGCTGAGCTGCCCACCCGGACAGCCAGTAGTGCCCGTGAACAATATCGTAGCGGACACCTTGCTGGAGGGCGAAAAACGCCATATCGCTGGCAAAATCCGGAATGTGGCAGAAGAGTTCGTCTTTATGCACCGGGTGCGGAGGACCGGCTTCCACCTGGATCAGGCGAAGCCCTTCTTCAAGCTCGAGAATTCGCGGGGTAGTCTGATCCAACCGACGTGTAAACACGTCGACATTGATTCCAGTCCGGGCCAGCCAGCGGCTTAGCTCATTGACATAAACGTTCATTCCGCCGCTGTCGGGCCCGCCAAGTGCGGCAACCGGGGAGGTATGCACGCTGAGCATCGCTACGCGCTCAATCAGCGGCTGTTCAGCTGACGGCTCACTCATGCTTTCCAATTGACCCTGCACGCAGTAACGTTGCCTTTCTCGATGCGGATCTTCCGGTGATGGCTGTCGTGCTCGGATGCTGATCTGCTCGTGACTGTGCCATCCGATACTTTAACACGCATCAGCGGGCATTTCTATTCCATCCGAAGTGGGATAACGCAAATCGCACGCCACATATACCAGGGTTGGATGACCCGGGGGGCTGGTGACGTGCGATGACGCATCGAGAGCAATCGTGTTACTTGACTTCCGGCTGAATCACGCCGTATTCGCCGTCGTGCCGCCGATACATAACGTTGATCTGTCCATCTTCCGGATTGAAGAAGACGAAGAAGTCATGGCCAAGCAGTTCCATCTGCTCGATCGCTTCGGCCTCATCCATCGGCAGCACCGTGAAGCGCTTGTGACGGACCGGTGACTGTGGCTGCCAGTCCTGCTCCTGGGTTTCTTCTTCTTCGAGTATGTCGAACACCTCGTCGGTTGGAGGCGTGTCGACTTCCATCGCCTGGTTGGCCTGTGCTCGTCGACGTCGACGGGGTACGAAGATCTTCTTGTCGCGATATCGCCGGATCTGCCGTTCCATACGGTCGACAGATCGGTCGATGGCGACGTGTGGATCGTGGTCTCTCTCCTCGGTTCGAAGGATGGTACTGCGGGTACGTATGGTGAATTGCGCGACGGTAAGCTCTCCGCCGCTTCGCCTCTTTTCACCACGAAGTTCAAGAACAGCGTCGATTACCGGTTCCTGAACACGGCCCAGTCGTTCGACGCGATTATCGATGTACGCTTGCAGTCCTTCAGTCATTTTCAGATCGCGAGTTTTGATCTGAACGTCCATATGGACTCCCTTCCGAAAGGTGTGAGGAGAACCCAGTGATGACGAACATCACTGGATATCGGCGCCCGCGGAGGGACTCGAACCCCCGACCACAGGGCTTAGGACGCCCCGGCTCTATCCCCTGAGCTACGCGGGCAATGAGGAACGATCTGGTTCACCCATTGTTCACAAAGATTTTACCATTGAGTCTATCTCCGCAGAACTGGTACCGTGCCTGTTGGAGACCCAATTCCCGTTGGCACCCCTGAAATCCGCTGGTATACTCTGCGGAGTCGAATACGGGGAGTGGCGCAGCCCGGCAGCGCGCCGCGTTCGGGACGCGGAGGTCGGAGGTTCGAATCCTCTCTCCCCGACCAGCCAGGCACAGTCTTTCGACTGTGCCTTTTGCGTTGAGTTTTCCCAATCGGGGACAAGTCCACTCGAACTTTGAATGGCGTTTCCCCGCAACGAAAGAGTGTCCCGTGATTTCCGAGTCGCAGGCCAGTGCCCTCCGTCGATTGCCCTCAGTAGATACAGTTCTCAGTGATCCAGCCGTCCGGGATGTGACGATTCAGCTCGATCGGGCGATAATCACTCAGCTCGTCCGGGAATCTGTCGATCACGTTCGATCCCGAATTCTCGGCGACCACCTGCCCGAAGACCCGATGACTGCAGTCCGCGAACACCTCCAGATGCTCGCTGAGCGGGTTGTTTCGCCACGTCTCCACGAAGTCATCAATGGCACCGGAGTGATCGTCCATACCAACCTCGGCCGCGCCCCGGTGAGCAGATCGGCCGCCGAGGCGATGTCGCTGGCTGCCAGTCGATATACCCCGCTCGAACTGCAGATCGATTCCGGCAAGCGTGGTGGGCGCATGTCCGAGATCAGCGAGATGCTCCGCTTGCTGACTGGTGCTGACGCCAGCCTGGTGGTCAACAACAATGCTGCCGCGGTGATGCTTGCCCTCAGCGAGTTGTGCGCCGGCAAAGAGGTCATTCTCTCCCGGAGTCAGGCGGTGGAGATCGGCGGTGGATTTCGCATCCCTGACGTGCTGGCCCAGAGTGGGGCAACGCTGATCGAGGTCGGCACAACCAACAAGACTTATGTCCGGGACTATGAGCGCGAGATCTCAGACGCGACCGGGGCGCTGCTCACCGTTCACTGGAGCAATTTCCGGATCATCGGGTTTACGGCCCAGCCGGATCAGTCGGAGCTGGCCGAACTGGCCGATCGGCATCATATCCCGCTGATCGAAGACCTCGGTTCAGGATCACTTCTCGATACCGCGCCGTATGGCCTACCTCATGAGCCGACGGTGACCGAGAGCATCCGCGATGGGGTCGATGTGGTCTGTTTCTCCGGTGACAAGCTCCTCGGAGGGCCACAGGCCGGGATCATTTCCGGTCGCAAGGATCTCATCGAACGAATCACCGCTCATCCGCTGGCACGGGCGATGAGAGCCGACAAAACTGCCCTGGCCGGTATCGCCGAGACGCTGCGGCATTACGTCAAAGGGGAAGCGCTGGAGCAGGTACCAGTCTGGCAGATGATGTCGGCCAGTAGCGCCTATCTGCGGTTGCGATGTGAAGACTGGATCTACCAGTTGTCGGAGCCGGAGGGTGTGTCGATCGTGGAGACGAGCTCGACAATCGGTGGCGGATCGCTTCCGGATGAGGTTATTCCGTCCTGGGGCCTGGCAATCGATACGCCACACCCGGATAAGCTTGCCCGCGCTCTGCGGACTGGCACGCCATCGATCATGCCCCACATCGACCACGATCGCCTCATCATCGATGCACGGACCGTGTTGCCCGGTCAGGATTCAGCCTTGGTAGACGGGTTGACCCGGGCAATCGCTCACGCGGGTAATTAGGGCGACTGCATTATCCCGACGGCAGCCCCGTATCGCGACTGTCCCGGAAGTACGGGCTCTTTTCGGGATAGAACTCCGGGTAGCGTGTCTTCATTTGATCGATCAGGGCGAGGTGCTCGACGACCGTGTCCCGGTCTTTCTCAGACTCGGCATGATTCAGGTCGGACATGAGCTGGCGGATCTGTTGATCGTGTCGCTGTTTACGCAAACGGGTGAGCACTTGCTCAGCCTCCCGGCGAAGCTGTCCCGGATAGGTCTGTGGTCGCTCTCCAATGCTCTCGATCAGGCGTTCCACGTGTTCTCTGATCTGCTCAGGCAGACCCTCGATGATCCCAGGGATAGTGTCCGGGGCCTGGTGCCTGATGGCAGTCAGGGCCTCCCGGCTTCGGGGATCGTGGATGTCTGATTCGACCACTCGATCAAGCGTGTTTCCCAGAAACTCAGGGTAGCGAATTAGCAGGCCAACAAGGTGCTCCTCGGGAGTGGCAGGCGTTGGCCGGGCTACCTGAGCCGGCTGCAGCGTGCGCTGCCGTCGTGGTGACGCGCCAGATGTGAGAATCACGCGCTCGGACAATCCGAGTTTGCGGGCGGCCCGGCCAACATAGTGCTCTCGCACTACGTTGTCGCTGATCTCCCGAAGAACCGGGCCGAGCTGGTTGACGATCTCGGATTTCTCGCGCGGGTCCGTTGGTGGGGGATCCCCAATGACCGCGTCGACGTAGAAATCAAGGAACGGGATCGGGTTCGCGGTCAATCGTTCCCAGTTCTCCCTGTCGGACCGGATGAGATCGTCGGGATCGGTGTCTTCCGGGAGTTTGACGATCCGGATGTCCGTCTTCATCTGTTTCTCGAAGCGGACGATATTCGGCCCATCGACCACCGCGCGCTGATCTTCCGACAGGGTATCCCGCATCACGTCGAGCCCTCGGATCGTTGCCATCTGGCCGGCCACGTCAGAGTCGAGCGCCAGGATGATCCGATCCACACCGCGTCGAATCAGCCGTACCTGCTGCTCGGTGAGGGCTGTTCCCATCGATGCGACGACATTGCGATAGCCATGCTGATGGGCGGCAATTGCATCCATGTACCCCTCAACCACAACAACATCGCGCTTCTCGCGGATCGCATCGCGGGCGAGATCCAGTGCGTAGAGCGAACTGCTCTTGTCGAAGATCGGCGACTGCGGTGAGTTCAGGTACTTCGGCATCGAATCGCCGAGCGCTCGGGCACCGAAACCGATGATCCTTCCTTCAGCGTCCGAAATCGGAAACATCAGGCGATTGCGGAATCGATCATAGGTTCGTCCGGAGTCGTTCTCGGTGACCAGTCCGGCTTCCATGGCGTGTTCCACTGGCACTTCGTTCTTGCGAAAGCGCGTTAGCAGGGAGTCCCATCGGTCCGGAGCAAACCCGAGCTGGAACGTTTCAGCCGTCTGCTGATCGACTCCTCGCTCCTCGAGCAATTTCCGGCCCTCCTCGCCATGAGACGTGCGCCAGAGGACATGACTGAAGAAGCTCGCGGCCCGCTGGTTGAGATCGTAGAGATGGTCGTACTGGTCAGGTGGTGGCGCATCTTCGCGAGCTGTTCGCTCTTCGAGTTCCACTCCAGCCTGGCGGGCCAGGGTCGTCAGCGCCTCGCTGAAGTCGATTCGGTCCTGTTGCATGACATAATTGAAGAGATCGCCGCCGGCATGACAACCGAAACAATGGAATGTCTGGCTCTCAGGGAAGACGATGAATGACGGCGTTTTCTCCTGATGAAATGGGCACAGACCCTTGAAGCTCCGGCCAGCTTTCCGGAGCTGGACGGTCTGCCCGATGATATCGACGATATCGAGTCGATCCTTGATCTGTTCAACCGAATCGTTTGCCATCTGAATCAGCCTGACCAGAATGTCGGGAGGTAGATTTCCTTGAAGCGTCTCAGGGCGTAGCGGTCGGTCATTCCGGCGACGTAGTCGGCCGCAACCCGCTCCACGGGCTCATTCTCGAGATTCCGCGAGAACTCCTCCGGGATCGTCTCCGGATTACGCACTGCTTCTTCGAACAACACCTGAACGATACGCTGTGCCTGATGGGTGGAGCGCTCCTCATTGATCGGACCGTAGACGTTCTCGAACAGGAAGTTCCGGAGCACGTCAGCGGCCTGCTGGACCGGCTCGGAGAGCATGATCGCCTGATCACCCGGCTGGAACGCCTCGATATTCGGCGCTGATCGCTGGACGATGTCGCAGACAAGTGTGTTGATTCGCTGGCTGTGTCGCGTCCCCAGAACGTCGTTCACCTCATCTGGCACGTCTTCGGGTGAGACACGATGACCGCGAATGGCGTCATCCAGATCGTGGTTGATGTAGGCGATGCCGTCGCTGATTTTCACGATCTGCGCTTCCGGAGTGGGTGGCCGGCCCGACGTCTCGCCAGTAATCCCGACTCTGGGTTTCGAGTGATGAATAATGCCGTCCCGGACCGGATTAGTCAGGTTCAGGCCACGTCCATCCTTCTCGATGCGATCGACAACCCGCAACGATTGCTCGGCGTGGATGAAACCGGGCAGTAGATCGTTCAGGACCCGTTCGCCAGCGTGACCGAACGGCGTGTGACCCAGATCATGGGCCATACCGATCGCTTCTACGAGATCCTCGTTGAGTCGCAACGCACGGGCAATTGTTCTGGCGATCTGGGTGACTTCCAGCGTGTGCGTCATGCGCGTCCGGACGTGGTCTCCATCCGGAGCCAGGAACATCTGCGTCTTGTGCTTGAGTCGCCGAAACGCCTTGGAGTGGATCACGCGGTCGCGATCAACCTGGAACGGAGTCCGCACCGGACTCGGTTCATCAGGATGCAACCGGTCGGCGTCGCGACTTCTCGCCGCAACCGGGTGCAGCGTCTGATTCTCGATGTCCTGCATTGTCTCCACGAGCATCACGTGCCGGGCTCCAGCCATTGGTCGAGCGTCGCATCTTCATGCTTCACATACTGCGACGAAGTATAGCGGAGTCGTCCAGTTCGCTGGTCACCGTTGTGCGTTAATCTCTGCCAGGGGCAGGTCGTGATTTACAGATTGGACAGACCAACAAAATGAAGGTTCTGGTTACTGGTGCCACTGGCTATATCGGTGGGCGACTGATCCCGAGGTTGGTCGAATCGGGGCATGATGTTGCCTGCATGGCGCGCGAGCCTGCCCGGCTGGACGGTCGAAAATGGGACTCTGTCGAAATTCGTCAGGGCGATGTGTTCGAGCCTGCCTCTCTCGGTCCAGCGCTCGAGGGAATCGACGTCGCCTACTACCTCATTCACTCCATGTCGAACAAAGCCCAGGGGTTCGAGCGTCGGGATCGTGAAGCGGCCCGCAATTTCGCTGATGCCGCACGCGAGGCGGGCGTGAAACGGATTATCTACCTCGGCGGACTCGGCACTGCAGATCAGGACCTTTCCCCGCATCTCGCCTCACGGCAGGAAGTCGGAAATGTCCTTAGTGAATCGGGGATCCCCGTAACCGAGTTCCGGGCAGCCGTAGTTGTCGGGTCCGGCAGTGTCTCGTTCGAGATGATTCGCTATCTCACGGAGCGTGTCCCGGTGATGGTTGCGCCGAAGTGGGTATCGACCCGTTGTCAGCCAATCGCCATCGCCAACGTGCTGGAGTACCTGGTTAAGTGCCTGGAGATCGAGGAATCGGCGGGTCGTATCGTCGAGATCGGCGGACCCGACGTGCTGACCTACGGCGAGATGATGCTCGGCTATGCCAGCGTCCGTGGGCTCCGGCGATACATGATCCCGGTCCCGTTTCTCACACCCCGGCTGTCATCCTACTGGGTCGATCTTGTGACCCCGATCCCCGCGGCGATTTCCCGCCCGCTTATCGAGGGATTGAGAAGCGAAGTTATCGTCCATGACCCGAGCGGCGCCAGCCTCTTCGACATCGATTTGTTGCCGTACTCCCAGGCAGTCAGCCGGGCGCTGCAGAGAACCCGTGCAGACAACATCGAGACGTCCTGGTCTGGCGCGCAGACGCCGCTAAAACCAGGTGTGACGCTCGAAGAGAAAGAGGGAGTGATCGCGGAGCGTCGCCGGGTTGAGAGTTCGGCCTCTCCGTCGGCTGTCTTCGCTGAAGTCAGTTCGATCGGCGGTCGACGTGGCTGGTACTAC
>SLFF01000469.1 GCA_007124395.1 Thermomicrobiaceae bacterium
AGAGCATCGCCGTTGTCAGCCTGATCGACCCACCCCAGATCGTTGCCAGCCAGTTGAGGATCTTCACACCGGTCGGGATCGCGATCAGCATCGTCACGCTCGAGAACACCATGTTTGGAATCGGCCCCAGGCCGACGGTGAACATATGATGGACCCACACCCCGAATCCGAGGAATCCAATAGCGATACCGGAGAACACCACGAACGAATAGCCGAATAGAGGCTTCCGGGAGAACGTCGGTAACACTTCGGAGATGATCCCGAACGACGGGAGAATCAGAATGTACACCTCAGGATGACCGAAGATCCAGAAGAGGTGTTGCCACATGACCACACTTCCATCGGTCGGGCTGAAGAAGACTGTATCGAAGTTGCGGTCCATCATCAGCGCGAATAGCGCAACTGTCAGAGATGGGAAGGCGAGCATGATCAACACGAAGGTAATCAACGACATCCAGACGAACATCGGCATGCGCATCAGGGACATGCCCGGTGCGCGCATATTGAGGATCGTCACGAAGAAGTTGAGACCTGCCGCGAGTGTGGAGATACCGAGTACCTGCAGGCCCATGACGTAGAAATCACCACTCTGTCCCGGCGTATATTGCGCACTGGAGAGCGTGGCGTAGCCGGTCCAGCCGATATCTGGTGCTGCACCGAACAGGAACCCGCTGCAGAGCAGGAGTCCACCGAACAGGTATACCCAGTAGCTGAACGAGTTCAGACGCGGGAATGCGACGTCTCGTGCGCCGATCTGCAGGGGAATAATGTAGTTGAAGAACGCCGCACTCATCGGCATGAGCGCCAGGAAGATCATCACCAGCGCGTGCATGGTGAAGAACTGGTTGTAGACCTCGGGACTCAACATCGTGCTGTTCGGGACGGCCAGTTGACTCCGGACGCCGAGTGCCAGGAATCCACCGACGAAGAAGAACGCCATAGAAGTCCAGAAATAGAGCAGACCGATCTTCTTGTGGTCAGATGTCGTGATCCAGTCCCAGATCACTGCCCATCGGTCCATCTGCTCTTCGTTTGCTGCTACTGCCTGTGCCATCTAGCGGTCCCCTTTTCCGCGATTGACGGCCCGCAACTGTGCCGCACGATACCCAATAAACTCGCGATTTGCAGTGTGAGTCATTTTCATCGCCCCCTTATCGCAAGCTGCTCAGGTAGGCGACCAGCGCGTCGAGATCTTCGTCGCTGATCTGGCTTTCGGAGAACGCTGGCATCTCGTTGCCGGGCTTGGACTCGTGCGGATCACGGATCCAGTCCCGTAGATTCTCTGGCGTGTTTTCCAGAGACCCTGCACCGAGAATCGGTCTATCGCCAAGGTTCGTGAGATTCGGGCCAACTTCAGCGACTGCCTCAGTGCCATCTTCGGCGACCGCACCGTCGATTGCATGGCAGGCGTGGCAGGCTGCTCCCTGCTGGAAGAAGACTTCTTTGCCCTCGGCTTCGATAGTGTCAGGCTCAGGTTCGATCGCTCCTTCTTGCTGTGAAGCGATCCATTCGTCGAACTCGTCCTGTTCATGAACCATGATCCGGAAGTGCATGTTTGCATGCTGCACCCCACAGAACTCGTAGCACTGGCCGTAGAACTCGCCGGTCTCTTCAGCAGTGAAGTAGATGTGGGTGGTTCTGCCAGGAATAAGGTCCTGCTTACCGAACAGGTTAGGAGCATAGAAGCTGTGAATCACGTCCGAAGCGGTCATTCTGACCTCGACGGGTTGATCCACCGGAATGTGCATGACATTGCCAGTCTTGAAGCCTTCATCCTGGTAGTCGAACTCCCACCACCACTGATGTCCAACGACGTCGACAACGTAGGGGTCATCAGGTTCCTCGGCCAGACTGGCGATTGTGGTGATCGTTGGAACCAGAATAACGGCAAGAATGATTGCCGGAGCAATTGTCCAGGCGACCTCGACCTTCGTGTTTCCGTGGAGCTGTGCCGGGACTGGATCGCCCTCTTTGGCGCGGAATTTGATTACCGCGTAAATCAGCGCGCCCTGGACCAGCACGAAAATAACGACAGACAGCCAGAAGATCGGAACAAACAGGTTCCAGATCGAACGGGCGTTGTCGCCAGCGAGTTCGTTCGCAGACTGGACCTCGCCTCCGGTAATCCCGCTACACCCGGCAAGCACCAGAGTAAGCAAGGGGGCGAGAGTACCGAGTACAATCCCACGTCTGCAGCGAATCAAATCCGCCATGATCCTCCCTGTTCCGTCTCCCTCGTATCCGCCAACCGGGCGCGCTGTCCGGTCAGGAGCAAGTCGCGACTATCCTACACTTACTGGTGCGGACTGTCACGAAATACTACGTCACGTCTCTGCGTTTTCGTGTTCCTGATGCACGCTGGGCGGAGTTGAGTTCGAAACCTGCGTACTACCGCCGAAGTGTACTCCCACTCACACATCTGTTGGTCAGGAAAATCCCGTGAAACCTTAAGGCAGAATAAAGTCTCGCGCAAGAGGCTCTTTTGCGACCATGATTCGGCGGCGTAAATTCTGTCGCAATATGATGCAATTGCGTCATAGATATTGACCAGTTCGGAGCCAGAGACCTGCAGTGATGAGCCAGAACACTGATTTGGATGATTACAGGGAAGTATCGTTCCGACGGACCCTCAGACTCGCCTGGAGGGGCTGGACGAAGGCATGTCCCCGATGCGGTCAGCGGGGATTGTTTTACCGCTGGTTCACCTTGCGGGCGCGTTGCCCCGGTTGCGCGCTGCAATTCGAGCGAGAAGAGGGCTACTGGACCGGTGCAATGGGCGCCAACATCATCATGACGGAGCTGATTTTCGTTTCGATGATGGTCCTGACGTTCATTCTGACATGGTCAGATCCGCCGGTTGCCCGGATGATTATCGGCGGGGTAGCGTTTACGATTCTCTTCCCGATGTTCTTTTATCCGTTCTCAAAAACGATCTGGATGAGTTTCGACCGGGCGTTCAATCCATCGGATCAGCCTGAGTACCATGATCCCCGGTGAAGGTCAGCAGAAAGTTTGCCTGAGGCTGATTCTCGGTTAGGATGATGCGGAGAAAACGGGTGGGAGCCCTGATGGGTTTGATGAACTGATCGAAAATAGCTGTTTGATAATGATGCCCAGGGAGTACCGGGAAAGGAGCCACGATGTCAGAAGAACAGGGTGGAACGATCGAAGGATTGCTCAATGAGACACGAACCTATGAGCCATCCGCGTCATTCACCAGCGCTGCCAATATTAATGATCCGGATGTCTACCGGCGTGCCAGTGAGGACCCCGAGGGATTCTGGGCGGAAATAGCCGGGGAACTTGACTGGTACGAGAAGTGGAACACGGTGATGGACTGGAACCCGCCGTGGGTCAAGTGGTTCGATGGCGGCAAGCTGAACGTCTCCTACAACTGTGTTGATCGACACATCAAGGGCTGGCGTCGAACCAAGGCCGCGATCATCTGGGAGGGTGAACCGGGCGATGAGCGCATCCTCACCTACCAGGATCTCTATCGCGAAGTCAATCAGGCCGCGAACATGCTCAAGCGACTCGGAGTCGAAAAAGGCGACCGGGTGGCGATCTACCTGCCAATGATTCCCGAGCTCCCGATCACTATGCTAGCGTGCGCGCGAATCGGCGCACCACATTCGGTGGTCTTCGGCGGCTTCAGCCCGGATTCGCTGGCTGACCGGATCAACGATTGCGGTGCCAAGGTCGTGGTCACCTCCGATGGTGGATATCGGCGCGGCTCAGTGGTCCCGCTGAAGGACAACGCCGATCGTGCAGTAGAGAACACGCCCAACGTTGAAAAGATGGTCGTGGTTCAGCGACTGGGTCGCCACGTGCATCCGGTACGGATGCGAACCGGCCGGGACGTCTGGTGGCACGATGCGATTCAGGCCGGCAACGGCGGGTACTGCGAGCCGGAGCAGCTTGACTCTGAGCATCCGCTCTATATCCTCTACACGTCCGGCACGACCGGGAAGCCGAAGGGGCTGCTGCACACCACTGGCGGCTATCTGGTGGGCGCCTATCTGACGTCGAAGTGGGTACTCGATCTCAAAGACGAAGATATCTACTGGTGTACCGCTGACATCGGCTGGGTCACTGGCCACAGCTATATCGTTTACGGGCCACTGGCCAACGGTGCAACAACTGTCATGTACGAGGGTGCCCCGGATTACCCTGACAAAGACCGCTTCTGGGACATTGTGGAGCGCCGGGCTGTCACGGTACTCTACTCGGCACCGACGGCGATCCGCGGCTTCATGCGGTGGGGTGCCGAACACGTCGAGCGGCATGATCTCTCCTCGATCCGTCTGCTTGGGACCGTTGGAGAACCGATCAACCCGGAGGCCTGGATCTGGTACCGGGAGCACATCGGACGTAACGAGACACCCGTGGTCGATACGTGGTGGCAGACGGAGACCGGCGCCGTCATGATCGGCGGCTTGCCCGGTATCACCACCATGAAACCTGGATCAGCGTCTCATCCGTTCCCGGGTATCGAACCAGATGTCGTTGACGCGCAAGGCGAATCGGTACCGCTGGGACAGGGCGGGTTTCTGATTATTCGCAAACCCTGGCCTGCGATTTCCCGAACCGTCTGGGGTGATGACGAGCGCTACGTGGAACAGTATTTCAGCAAGTTCACTCCGGATATCTATTTCACCGGCGACGGCGCACGGCGTGATGAAGACGGCTACTACTGGCTCATGGGCCGCGTGGACGATGTGCTGAACATCGCTGGACACCGGCTCGGCACGATGGAGTTGGAGAGCGCCCTGGTAAGCCACCCATCGGTTGCGGAGGCTGCCGTTATCGGCGTTTCCCACGACCTCAAAGGGCAGGCGGTCGCTGCGTTCGTGACCCCGCGAGGAAACGTGGAGCCAACCTGGGATCTCGCCGAAGAGTTGCGGCAGCACGTTGCCGACAAGATCGGCCCGATTGCCCGGCCGGATCGCATCTACTTCACCGCTGAGCTTCCCAAGACGAGAAGCGCCAAGATCATGCGACGTCTGCTCCGGGATGTTGCCGAAGGACGTGTCGTCGGGGATACCACGACACTGACTGATCCTTCAGTGCTCGAGGACATCAAGAAGCAGTACGAGGGCACCGAAGAGTAGTGATCAACGATTCAGCAAACGCAGCGAGCCCGGCCAATCCGGCCGGGCTCGTTTCGTTGCCATTCAAGTTGTCATGGGCCGGATACCTCAGGCTCAGTCGTGATGTCCATGCCCGGAAGACTGCGTTTCGTCGGCCTCTGTCGCTGGAGCTGGCGCGATACTCGACGTGCTCAGGTCCGAAAGCGACGGTGGGGCGATCATCGGTGGCGGCGAAGTCATCGCAACCTGGGCGTACTGGTCATAGGCCGCCAGCCGAACCCGGTTGCAACGAACCCGGACACGCGCGCCCGGTGATACGTCGACGTGCGACGGCTGATTCGAGATCAACTGGACACCACAGGGAAGCTGCACCAGATAGGTGAACTCTGCCCCCTGGAATGTTCGGGAGACGACGTAGGCGATACCGTCTGGATCGACTTCCAGCGTGACATCACGCGGGCGAAGCAACAGATCGACCTTTTCAGCAGCGCTATCTCGCTCGAGCTCGAAGCTCCCAAGGTCAGATTCGGCGACGCTTCCAGCGACAGTTGCCGGGACAAACGTGCCCTGGCCCACAAATTTGGCGACCGCCCGGGTCGCCGGATAGTGATAGATGATATCTGGTGCGTCGATCTGCTCCACTCGGCCGTCGAGCATGACGGCCATCCGATCAGCCATCATCATGGCTTCCTGCTGATCATGGGTCACCAGAATGGCGGTCGTGTTCACTTGCTTCAGCAGATTGCGTACTTCAGCACGCATCTGGAATCGAAGCTCGGTGTCGAGGTTGGAAAATGGTTCGTCGAGCAGGAGAACATGTGGCTCCGGTGCCAGCGCTCTGGCCATTGCCACTCGTTGCTGCTGTCCGCCGGAAAGTTGATGCGGATAGCGGTCTTCCAGCTCGGAAAGGCCGCTGAGCTCGATCAACTCCTCGACTCGCTCTTTACGGCGTTTTCTGTCCCACTTGCGGAGCCCGAAGGAGATGTTGTCGCGGACGTTGAGATGCGGGAACAACGCATAGTCCTGGAAGACCATGCCGACTCCGCGATTCTCCGGCTGAACGAAGCCTTCGTGATCGGCAACGATTCGACCGGCGATGCTCACGCTGCCGGTATCTGGCTTTTCAAAGCCGGCGATGATTCGTAGTGAGGTAGTTTTCCCGCAACCAGACGGTCCGAGCAGTGCCACGATTTCACCCTGGTCGATCGATATCGTGACGTCACGTACTGCAGGTTCATCCGCGTTGGCGAACGATTTGGAAACCTGCGACAGTACGATGTGATCTTTCATATTCTAGGCTCCCTGCCCTGTGTGACGGGCTGGTCAATGCTCGAACAAAGTGTAGCAGTAATTCCGACTATATGCATAGGGATTGAACGTTCACGTGAGTTTCGGTGGCCTCTAGCGACCCTGGCGGTCTCTTCGATCCTCATTGATGGCGAGCAGAATCATCGGAATCGCGGCTACGAGAATCAGCAGGAGCGATGGTGCGGCAGCTCGTGCCCAGAAACCTTCCAGGGTGGCGTTCCAGATCCGCATCGGCAGCGTGTCGAAGCCGATCGGGTGCAGAAGAATCGTGGCTGGAAGCTCCTTCATGACGGTCAGGAACACGAGAAGACCACCGCTAACCATCCCGGAGCGGATGAGCGGTCCAGTGATCTTGAACCAGACGCGAGATGAGGATGAGCCGAGGCTCTTGGCGGCCTCTTCAATGTGCGGATTGATCTGCAACAGCGCCGACCGCATAATCCCGACAGCCTGTGGCAGGAACAGCACAACGTAGGCAAGGATCAACATGCCGAGTGTCTGGTAGAGCGGCGTAAGGTAGTTCGCGCCGAAGAAGACGAACGCCAGTGCCACCACGATCCCCGGAAGTGCGAACCCCATATATGACAGACGTTCACACAGATAACTGAGCCAGGTTGGATAGCGCACCGAGAAGATCACGATCGGTGTCGCCATCACCAGTGCCGCGAGCGCCGCCAGTAGCGACACCATCCCCGAATTGAATGCGGCGTCCCAGACGAGCACGAGGGGCTCTCCGGCTCTGAGCCCGCGCTGCAGCCAGAAGCCGATGACGAAGAGCGGCATTATTAGCGCGACTGTGCTGACCGCGACACAGTAACCGACTGCCGGATACTTCCATCTGCCGAGTTCATGTCGTTTCGATGGACGCGTCACGCCTGCGGAACTGCGGTAGTAGCGCGCTCGGCCGCGCATCCAGCTTTCGGCCAGAAGAATGATAACGGTGAGCGCTACCAGCACGAGCGCGAGTGTTGCTGCGGTGCTCCGATCGAAAGCCCCGCGGTACTGGTTGTAGATACCCCGGGTAAACGTGTCGTACTGCATGAGCGAGACGGCGCCGAAGTCACTGATGACGTACAGCGCGATCAGCAGAGAACCGGCAGCGATTGCCGGGCGAAGGTTCGGTAACGTGACATAAAAGAATGTGGTGATGGCACCGAAACCCATCGACCGCGATGATTCCTCGAGCGCTGGATCAAGCCCGTTCATCGCCGCGCGCAGCGACAGAAGCACGTAGGGGAAGGCGAACAGCGTGAGAGTTAGCCAGGCCCCAGCGAACCCGTAGATCTCCGGCAAACGTTCGATTCCGAAGATTGGCTCCAGCCACCCCTGCAGCATTCCACGTGGACCGAGAAATGCAATGACGGTGAACGCTCCGACATAGCTTGGTATGACCAGTGGAAGTGGAGTCACGATCGACCAGAACCGGCGCCATGGGAGGTCAGTCCGCGTTGTCAGCCAGGCGAGGGGTAGCGCAACGGCGACGGAAGAGAAGGTGACGGCGACGGTAAGGAAGACTGTGTTCTGCAAGAGGTTGAACGTGCGTTCTCGAAAGATTTGCTCGATCCAGCTTGCGTCTCCACCAGTGGAGCGAATGACCAGATAGAGGAGCGGAACGATCATCAACGAGACAATGGCGAGCGCCGGGAGCCAAATGGCCGCCGGCGCCCCACCAAGTGGTGCTGCGAGTATCGAGCGCAATTGCCCGAATCGAGAACGCTGCTCGTTGCGGTGTGCCCCGCCCGATGTCACCTAGATCAGTCCCACCTCTTGAAGTAGTGCGAGCGTGCCTTCGAGATCTTCGAGGTTCGACAGGTCGATATCCGGCGTTTCCAGCTCATCGAGACCCGGAATCTCGGCCGCAGGGTCAATGTTACCTGCCAGCGGGTACTCGAACGTTTCGGTTGCGAAGTATTCCTGCGCTTCGTCCTGGAGCATGAACTCCACGAGCATCTCTGCCTGCTCGACGTTTCGAGACGGTTCCAGGATCGCCATGCCTGCAACGTTGATCAGGCCTCCGATGTCACCATCCCGGAAGAAGTAGTTCTCGGCTCCGACATCGCCACCCTCTTCAGCCTGGAAGCGGTAGAGATAGTAGTGGTTCACGAATCCCGCCGGTACCTCGCCTGCCATCGCTGCGGTGACGATCGGCGTATTGCCCTCATACACCAGTGGATTCAGTGCGTGGATATCTTCGAGCCACTCGCGGGCGACGTCTTCACCTTCGAGAATCCGGAGCGCGGTTACCCAGGCCTGGAACGAGCCATTCGTCGGCGCCCAGCCGAGCATATTCTCCCACTGAGGATCGGCATAATCCAGTATCGACCCTGGCAGATCACCTTCATCGAACTGGTCGGTATCGTAGATCACCGTTCGTGCCCGACCGCTGGAACCGACCCAGTGCCCGTCCGGAGAACGAAAACGTGAGTCAACGAGATCCAGCGAAGATTGCGGGATCTGGCGAGTCATGCCGTTGAGGGCGAGTGCACCGAGTGCGCCGGCATCCTGTCCGTAGTAAATGTCCGCAGGTGAGTTCGAGCCCTCTTCAAGGATTGCGGCTGCCATCTCGGCCGTGTCTCCGTAGCGAACTCGAACCTCGATGCCGGTCTGCTCGGAAAATCGGTCCAGAATAGGTTGAACCAGATCCTGACCTCGCCCGGAGTAGAGGGTGACCTGCCCGCCGATCGACTCACCGTTAGCTGCGGCAGTGTCGTCGCTGGCCTCTGTATCGTCTGCTTCCTCAACTGCTGCGTCATCCGTGCTATCATCTGCTGCAGGTTCGGTGGCGGCGTCATCGTCCGTGCGGTTTGATTGGGTGGAGCAAGCACCCAGAATCGGAATCGCACCGAATACGAGGGCGCCGCCCGCCATCGTTCGTACCAACCGGCGTCGAGAGAAGCGTGGGTTGATTCTCATGGAGAGTTCCGTTGACCTTTCCAGGGAGCCCAATTCGGATTCCCGGCTTGTGAGGGTTGATCCGTGTGCTGTTCGCCTGTTCTCGCCGGCCGGCGTTACGATTCAGCGCCAATCCATAATCCCGACTGGATTGGTCGGGATTAGAATACGTGATGGTTTTCCCCGTGTCAAGGCGCATCGACACGGGCTTTACGTATGAGACGTTTCGTGCATGATAGATTGATCAATCGGGCCGGAACCGGTTCGAGAGTAGATGGATGGGAAAGGAACAATACATGGGCGTGATTCAGAACTCCAAAGTGTTCGAACTGGAGCCAGTTCAACTCGGTGAGAATCAGGAGTACGTGCTCCGTGGCGGGCGTGAGCTCCTTCCGAAACTGCCAGAGGCCTTCGATGGCATCAAGCAGATCGGTGTCATTGGCTGGTCGGCTCAGGGGCCGGCTCAGGCGCAAAACCTCCGCGAGTCGCTGGCCGGTACCGACATCAAGGTGGTCGTGGGGCTTCGCGAGAACTCAACCTCGATTCCGTCTGCCGAAGCTGCCGGGTTCAACCGGGAGAATGGCACGCTGGGCGAGATGTTCGACGTGATCAAGTCATCCGACCTCACGTTGCTGCTGATTGCCGATGCTGCGCTGGCCGCGCTGTACGACAAGATTTTCAAAGCAATGAAGCCAGGCTCGACGCTGGGTCTGTCCCACGG
>SLFF01000384.1 GCA_007124395.1 Thermomicrobiaceae bacterium
AGCGCCATTGAACCCGGTCTGTGTCGCTCTCAGGTGCGGACCGGGCACCCCACTCATGTCCAATCAGGTTGACAATACGGGATTTTTGAACTAGTGTATGCGATGTTAGCTGACGCTGACTATCGGCGTTTGATTCCCTGGAAGCAGGATCCGTGCGCAGTCTCGATCGAGGAACAATCAAGTTTCCATCCGCACGAACACGACCCCAACAGAGTCTTCCCACTATCCAGGTGCTGGCCTTCTGGCCGAGGATCTGTGAATGTATCTGCCGTCGACCGGCGGATCTCACTCCGATTTCACCTGCCGGTTGATGATTTTCCTGAAAAACCGAGCCTCGCGACGGCGGTTGCGCTCCTGACGAGTGCTCCCTGACAACCGTCATTTCGTGAACCTTGCATGCGTCATCTTGATGCCGGAATCCGGCATCAAATTGGCGATGTCGCAACGGCTCACGGACGCCCTCGGTTACTCAGAGAACACCTGTTCATTACTCCGTTGAAATCGCAGAAAAGAAGAATGGTTGGGGAACCGAATGAACTGGTTAGCTCTCAGTAATCCTCGCGCAACAATCCGGCGCAGTCCTGGTTCAGTCGTCATCACGATCGCACTGCTGACGGCGTTCATCATGATCGTGCAGCTGATGCTCATGGCGAATGCCCGGGCGGACTCCCACGGAGACGGAAACGACTGGGAAGTCTGGGCACTCGATCAGGGGTCAGACATCAATCGCGTTCACGTGTATGTGCTGGAAAACGGCGAGTTCGTCGAAGTCGAGCGCTTCGCCTTCGCTGATCTCGATGCGCCACACAACGACGTGCAGACACCGCACATGATCAGTTTCGATGATTCCAACCAGTACGCCGCGATTGCCAGCACGGCATCCGGAACCGTCAGCATTGTACGGACATCGGACTACGAAGTCATCGAAACGATCGAGACCGGCGCAACCGCCCATATGGCACTCTGGGCTCCGGCTCCGGACAACTCCATCTGGGTGGCGAATATCGGCTCGAAGACGTTCACGCAAATAGAAGTCGACCTCGAGAACGAGACGTTCGAGATCGGCCAGGACATCCCGCTCTCCCAGAACCTTCTCGAGGAAGACTGGCCGGGATGGGTCGATACGTATGGCGAGGATCTGGACGAATGGCCGGGAGTGGTCTGCCACGAATTCACACCGGACGGTCGCTATGCCTACGTCACCATGGGGCCGATGGATGGCGGGCTGGTGATCGTGGACCTGGAGTCCGGCGAGATCGAGCACGCATACGATCCTTCAGAGGTTCGGGCAAATTGTGGGCTCGCCGTTAGCCACAATCACGATCAGATGTACGCCAACTGGAGCGGCCACCTCGCCGATCTGGACGACCACGATCATGCCGAACCTGGCGAATGGTATGTCTTCGACATCGACACGCATGAGCTTGTCGGCACCTACAGCTCCGAGGTCGAGGGAGTGCTCGGCATCGATCCACACGGGCAGCGTGTCAGCCCGGACGGTACCGAGATGTGGCAAGTCAACCGGGTCTCACACGACGGGATCGTGGTCGATACGGCAACGCAGGAAGTCATCGACACCTTCGAACTAGTAGACACGCCAGACATTATCGGGTTCTCGCCCGATGGTGAGTGGTTGTTCGTGTCATTGCGCGGCCCAAATCCGGCATCGATGCCGCACGTGGCTGTAGGGCAGACACCAGGGATAGAAGTGTTCGACGTGGCTTCTCGCGAGTCTGTGACCGTTCTGCAACCGTTCGATGAGGACGAGGCAGACGCGAGCGATTTCCACGGCATCAACGTTCGCGGACCGATTCAGGATCCAGATGAAGCTGATGACTCGGTCGAGGCTGAAGCTCCGGCTGACGACGCGGTCGAGCCTGATGATGCTACGGACGACGATACCGCCGATCTGGTACCGGCCACCGGTTCGGAATCCGGCATCACCCTGCTGGTGACCGTGATGGCATTCGGCGCTGGAGCGCTCACCCTGGTGATCGGACTCGGACTTCGGCTGCAGTCTCCAAACTGCGCCTGCACAGATCAGAGGTCACTGACCAGTTCTGACCGGCGTTGACCGGTAGACGATAAGACACGAAGCCGGGGCGCCAGGTGATCTGGCGTCCCGGCTGTTTCGTTCGGCAATGCGAGACTAGTCGACAGTCAGGTCGATTCGGGCTCCCCGCTCGATCGCGCTGGTAACCCGTCGCAACACTTCGTTGCTGACATATGTCATTCCGTTCGACTGATTCTCCAGCGGGCCATCACCGAACCGGCTTACACGCACGTTCATGAAAAGCGCATCCCACAGATCTTGTGTGGATATGTCGCCAAGATCGATCCCGCCAGGCTCGTTCAGAATCGTCAGCTGCCGCTCGAATCGATCATCGTCCGGCCAGGCGTACACCCGAACCATGTGGGCGAAGACCGCCAGATGCCAGCCTTCCACGCCACCATCGAAGCCAGTAACCTGCCAATGGCCAGGCTCGACTTCTTCGGCGCCAGTCTGCCCTGTGTAATCAGGCGCCTGGAAACTGAAGGATGGCACAGGTCCGTGCCCTTCCA
>SLFF01000392.1 GCA_007124395.1 Thermomicrobiaceae bacterium
GATGGAACGAAGTCTCCATCACTGTTTCGCGGGAAGTTCGTGACCCACGGCTTCATCAGGCCGTAGTTCCATGGGTTGTAGACGTAGATCGCCGCACCCTGTTCGATCTGGATCTCATTGGCGCGATGATACATCGCCCATCGCTCATCCTCATCGTCTTCGCCGCGTGCTTCGTCAACGAGCTGATCGAACTCTTCGTCAGACCAGGCATGTCGGTTTCCGTCCGGGAATCCGGAGTACCAGACCTGGTAGAGCGTGTTGTTCGGGTCCGGGTAGTCGTTGAACCAGCGTACCCACATGAACTGGATGCGGTGCTCCCACATTCGTTCGTAGGTCTCGACCGGTTCACCGATCTCATGCTCGATATCCATATTCAGATTCTGCCGCAGCATTTCGATCATCGCTTCTGCCGCGGCACGTGGGGCGTCGCCTTCCTCACGGTGAGTCAGCGTGATATCTGGCCAGTTCTCGCCGCCCTCGTATGGCGTGCCATCCAGCATCGACATCGCCAGATCCGGGTCGTAGGACGTGTACTCATCGTAGGTGTTCTCGTCGAAGCCGGGTGCTCCTGGTGGCTGGAACGTGTAGGCAGGTGTTGCCAGTCCACGCAATACCTGATTGACAATCGCATCTCGATCGATTGCGTGGCTGATCGCAAGCCGGACCTCCGGAACATCGAATGGCTCCATATTCGGATCCGGAACCAGGTACCAGGTACCGGTCAGGTTGTAGCGGTGCATCTGCTCGGAAAGCTCGGGATCGTCCTCGACACGTTCGAGTTGACCCAGCTGGCCACGGAAGTGCCAGTCGATCTCGTCGTTCTCGAACGCCAGCTGTGATGCATCGCTGCCGATGATCGGTCGCACTACTCGCTCGAGCGTGATGCTCTCCGAATCCCAGTAGTTTTCATTGCGGATCATATCGACGGTAACGTCGTGATCCCATCGCTCGAGTGTCCAGGGTCCATTGGTGACGATGTTCTCAGCTTCGGTCCACTGATCTCCATGTTCTTCGACAGACGGGCGGTGCGATGGAGCCGCGGCGATGTATGTCACCACTGTTGGCAGGTATGCACGGGGACCTTCACAGACGACTTCCAGTGTGTAGTCATCAATGGCCCGGACTCCGACCTCGTCCTCGTCCTCGATCTCACCGAGGTTGTAGGCTTCGGCATTCTGGATGTCATACAGGAAGCCTGCGTATGGAGCGGCCGTCTCTGGATTCAGCTGTCGCTTCCATGACCACTCATAGTCATGAGCGGTTACTGGATCGCCATTGCTCCAGCCGGAGTCTTCCCGCAGATTGAAGGTCCAGGTGACGGCATCGTCTGTCTCCCAGCTTTCGGCGATGTCCGGGATTGCTTCCAGTTCAACGTCGAACTGACCGAGCATGGCAAAGAGTTGTGTCTCGCCACCGCAGTAGAGATCTTTGTTGAAGTCCTGACTCTGCGGGTCACGCTCGAAGTTCGTCCGGAGTACTTGCTCGGCTGCGAGATCGCCAGACGGCTCATCAGCCTCTTCGTCATCTTCTTCGTCATCGGGCTCTTCAACATCCTCGTCGTCCGGCTCTTCCTCGGGTTCGTCTTCGCCGTCATCTTCCGGCTCGTCGACTTCGGCGTCGTCATCCGGCTCCTCTGCGACTGCCTCTTCGTCCTCGGTATCATCCTCACAGGCAGCGAGCAGAGACAGTGCTGCGATCGAGCCGGTGGCGGCTCCCGCAAGCTTCAACAGGGCACAGCGATCCATATGGATCGTCTCGAAACGCCTCCGGAAGAGATCGATCTGACTTGCGGAATTCCACCAATTGTTGCTGGCCATGGTTATTCAATCCTCCTCAGACCGCACCACACAGTGCCGGCCTATTTGCCATAAACTGATTGTTCGAATGGACCCGGTGCCCATCGGCACCTCTGGAACAGAGGCGAATCGTGTCAGGCAGTCTCCTTTCGCCTACACACCGAGGGTGCTATCGCCTGCCGGAACGCGGATCAAGCGCGTCACGCAGGCCGTCACCGAAGAACGTGAACGACATCATCACCAGCGCGATGGCCAGTGCGGGAAATAGCGAAAGGAACCAGTAGGAGTTGATGTACTGCTGATTGTCACCAACCATTCCGCCCCAGCTCGGCATCGGCGGAGAAATCCCGACACCGACGAAGCTCAGCGCGGCCTCGGTAAAGATGGCGAGCGGAACACCGAAGGTGATCGTGACAATGATCGATGTCAGCGCGTTAGGCATGATGTGCTTCATAGCGATCCGCCAGGGACCTGCGCCCGCGGCGTGGGCCGATACAACGTAGTCCTTTTCCCGAAGCGAGAGGAATTCCGCCCTTACCACGCGGGCCAGAATGACCCAGCCAGTGATTCCGATAGCCAGGAAGATGTTCTGAAGGCCCCGTCCGAGCATGGCCATGATGAGAATGACAAAAAGAAGCTGTGGGAAGGCGTACATGACGTCAACAAGCCGCATGAGCAGGTTGTCGACTCTGCCGCCTGAATACCCCGCAATGACGCCGATGGGCAAAGCGATAGCCAGGATGATCACCTGTGACCCGAGCC
>SLFF01000026.1 GCA_007124395.1 Thermomicrobiaceae bacterium
CCAGATGTACACCATGGGGACGCTCGTCCGGCACGGCTCGGAAGCGCAAAAACAGGCGTACCTTCCGAAGATCGCCAGTGGGGAACTCCGGCTGCAGGCATTCGGCGTAACCGAACCCGAAGCCGGAACCGACACTACCAGCCTGACAACCACCGCCGTTCGAGATGGCGACACCTACGTGATCAACGGTCACAAGATTTTCATCTCCCGTGTGCAGCGGTCCGATCTCATGCTGCTGCTGGCACGCACCACTCCGAAACATCTCACGAAGAAGAAATCCGAGGGGTTCTCGATCTTCATCGTCGATCTGCGTGAGGCGATCGGCAACGGCATCGAGGTGACGCCGATTCGCACGATGGTCAACAACGAGACCAACGAGCTCAAGATCACCGATCTCGTGGTTCCCGCCGAGAACATCATCGGTGAAGAAGGTCGGGGCTTCCGCTACCTGCTGGATGGGCTGAACGCCGAGCGGATTCTGATCGCGGCCGAGTGTATCGGCGATGGTCGCTGGTTTATCGAGCAGTCCACGCAACGCGCGAAGGATCGTGTAGTGTTCGGACGGCCCATCGGCCAGAATCAGGGGATCCAGTTCCCCATCGCCGAAGCCCACATCCGGGTCGAAGCCGCCGACATGATGCGCTACCGGGCCTGCGAACTCTTCGATGAAGGCGTTGCCTGTGGTGCCGAGGCCAACATGGCCAAGTTTCTCGCGGCCGAGGCGTCCTGGGAAGCCGGCAATGTGGCCATGCAAACCTTTGGTGGCTACGGATTCGCATCCGACTACGACATCGAACGGAAACTTCGGGAAACTCGTCTTTACCAGGTTGCCCCGATCTCCACGAACCTGATCTTCTCCTATATTGCGGAGCACGTGCTGGGCATGCCGCGCTCATTCTGACGGCATCTCCCGATGCCTGCCTCATCAACATTCCATGAGCCTTCCAGGTCGCGGTTCTCCCTATCTTTCATTAGCCTTACGCTATGGAACGCCAAATGCGATAAAATTATGTAAGAAGTTATGTGACAACTATCGAGATACCGACGACGATAGTGGTGCGGTCGAATGACCATCCATTATCAGAGTTGAATTCTGGCGATCACGAAAAGCCAGGGTGATGACTCAACACAGCAGGAATTGAGGAGTCATGACTACCACGACACCAAATCCGAAACGGGAAAATAACAAATCGGCTTCGGGCGAGCCCGCCGAGCGGGCCAGTGGTGGTATGTCATCATCCGTGCTTCCGTCGATCGGGTTTCTCCTGCTCGGCGCTGTCGCACTTCTCATTGCTGACGCCTTGCTTCGCTCACCCGGTGCGATCGAACAGGGGTTGATGCAAGGCATTCAGGCCGTCGAGTTCCCATTCATGAATACCCTCGCCTATGCCCTGAGCAGCCTGGCGACCACTCTTGTGTTCGTTGCATTCTGGGCCGCACTGATGGCGTTTTCGGCCATGCGTCGAAAATGGGGATCAGCCGTTGCTCTGGCAGTGGCACCAGGTATCGCGGTGATGACGGCAATTCTGGCGCATCTGATCTCCAACCCGTTGCGGCCAGAAGCCTACCTCCTTGAGCAAACCACCGGATTCGTCAGCATGTTGACGTCCCCGGCTGGACAGATCGCCGCGACGATACTCCTTGCAGGTCTGGCCGTGGCTGTTCTCGTTGGAGAACGATCGCGTCGATTCCAGTTTGTCAGCACGGTGATCGCCTTCATCCCGGCAACGGTTGCGGTATTCGGTCATATCTGGGCCGGTTCGCTCTGGCCGAGCGAAGCCATCACGACGGCATCTCTCGCCGTGCTACTGGTTATCCCGATTGTCTGGGCCGCGCAGCGTATCGACGCACGACTCAGCGGAATTCCCCTGATTAGCGCTGCGCCAGTGCCGCATCGGGAAGAGAAGCCGCACGCGCATGCGCTAACGAGCACGATCCTGTTTCATGGAGATACCGTCTCCAAGATCTATCGACCGGGATTCCTGCCTCGAGCGATCTACTGGGCTGCATTTCAGGCCGAGTTTCCGTACATGCGGAATCGTGCGGCGCTCAACGCAGCGGTACACCGTCGTAACCTGATCGGCCAGCTCACTGAATACTGGTACGGAGAGAGCCACGTTGCTCGAGCGATCGGCGTTGACGAGATCAACGGACGCCTGGCAATTACCAGTGATCTGGTTGACGGCGGAGAACCGACCGACCGTGAGAAGGCGCGCGAGTTCCTGGTTGACCTTGTCGGCCGCTTCGAGGAAGCCGGCCTGCCAACCTGGCAGATCGACTACCGCCAGCCGCGGGCTCTGGACAACGTGATGGAGACCAAAGACGGCAAGTATTGCGTCGTCGATCTCGAATCGGGTCTCGTTTCGCCGCTGGCCTCGCCTCGATCGTGGAAACGGGCGATCCAGCGTGGACTGTTCCCGATGTACGACGACATCTTCTTCGACGTCACGCTGGCGTATATCCGAAACCACGAAGCCGACATGCGTGCCCGGTTCGGTGACAACTGGCTGCATAAGCTCTACTCGACGCTGAACGCGACCGAATCGGAGACCCGCCGCTGGCATGACAGCGAGCCACGCATCTGGAGCCGACTGCTTGGCCGCAAGCGAACGACCCGGAAGAACAACGAACGGCTGAGCTGGGCCATGCAGTGGTTCGACGATTCGATTGCCTCATGGCAGGCGGAACGCAAGATCTCTTCGAATGAAGCGCGTGTTCTGCGCAGCAAGGTTCGATCGCCGCAGTTCGCCACCGTGATGCCGCACTTCGGTGTGCATATGGGGACCGGAGTATTGCTCCGTTTCCCGCTTGGCAGCATTGCCCGGGCCAGCTATACCGCCTTCAATATGCTTCGTGTAACCTGGCAGTACGCAACCCGGCGCATCGATCGCGAAAGCTGGCGAGAAGCTATCGGTATCCATTCACCGCTGGTACTTCTCATCTCGGCGATTCCCGGTTTTGGCGCATTCGCCTATCTCGCGTCCAAGCCACTTCGGAGCGATCACTTGCTGCTGGCGGTCGCCGTCGATGCCGTGATGCTGAAGGTGCCGTTCCGGCTGTATGAGCGACTTGGATTTCGGCGGATCGTCCTGGCAATGCCGGGGCAGATCGACCGATTTATCAGTCTGGCCAACCGGCGCAAGCTGCCTGCGTTCGAGTGGGCTGATGAGCATCGGACCGGTAATGATCGGGAGCAGACGACATGGTCGAGCACCGGAGCTGAAGGCGCTTCGATCAGATCCATATCCTGATAAAGGAACCATTCGACGAGCGTTCAAATTGGACCGAGATCACCAGGCGGGGAGCAGGACTCTCCGTCTGGTGTTTCGTGTCGATGGAGAAAGCACGCCGGAATACCCACAGTTCGGTAAGCTAGGGGGCGCACGGGTACCTTGCCCGGGCTCACGTAAGAACGCACGACAGCAAGACGGGTGACCTGGCAGGTATGAATCTGACGATCTTCGGCGGAACTGGTGAAACCGGACGGCTTCTCGTGGAGCGCGCAATCAATGAGGCGCATCACGTCACCGTTCTTGCCCGGAATCCGGACAAACTCCAGTTCGATCACGAAAACCTGACGGTCATCCATGGTGAACTGGACAATGAATCGAGCATCGACGCGGCAATTTCCGGGGCAGATGCCGTGATCAGTCTGCTCGGGCCAGTTGGCAAAGTCGAGGGCAAACCGATCTCCGAAGGAACCATGCGGATTATCGAGGCGATGAAACGGCACAACGTCAAACGACTGATCGCCGTCGCCACGCCCGCCGCCCGAACCGAGCGAGACGGCATCAACATGCGCTTCGCGATGATGAACCTCTTCGAGCGGGTCATCGCCTCTGGTTCGCAGGATGACACCATCGAGATGGCTGGCATTGTCGAGATGAGCGGTCTGAACTGGACACTCGTCCGATTGCCGATGCTGTCCTCAGACGATGGGAAAGGGAGAGTCCGTGCCGGCTACCTCGGCCAGAAGAAACTGGGATCGTCACTGACGCGGGACGATCTGGTCGAGTTCCTGCTCGATCTGCTGGCAACGGGCGAGTTCGTCCGTGAGGCGCCGATCGTGACGAACTAGCCAACTGGTTGCGGTTTAGCCTCGTCCGTGACCGTCCGGCAGTATTCGTTCAGTCCAACCCGGAGAATCACGACGGCCAAAGCAATTGCAGCAACTGGCGGAGCGGCGGCCGGAGCCACACCGAGCACCGGCAACAGCAATGTCACCATGGCGGCCACATTTCGGATGTCGATCAGACTGCTGAATTCATCCTTGTTCCGACAAACAACGCCCTTAACCTTCTCATTGTAGAGCGCGAATCGTTCACCGATACCTGGCAAGCTCACCCGCGCCGTTCGTAAATCGCCAACGCCCAGTGCCGCCAGATCGTCCTGATGATCTGCGTCCAGGGTCAGAGATCCAACCACGCTCAACAATTCTTCAGTGGTGCTCTCCATGAAGGCTGGTAGCACCCGCTCCACCTCTTTTTGAACAACGTCGTAGTCGAGTTCATCGCTCACCACTGGCCTCCAGTTGAAACGACGATGCTTCCGCGTTTCAGCATCGCCCAGCATCGCAATCCACCACGGTACGATTTGACAATAGCACCTGTATCGACCATGCACAACCGCTTGGCAATGTGGATTCTGATCCGTCCGGGATGCCAGACAGGGAGCGCACTGGCCCGCGATGCTACTATTCTAGAATTGCACTCAGTCAGAGGCTACATCCTCAACAGCAGTGTCTGCTCCACTAGCCCGGAGCGAAAGCACCTTCCGCCAGATCTGACTTGTCGCACAAACCGAACATTTGTCGACTATGGGCATTCGAATACACCGGGTCAGACAGAAATCATTGCCTGAGATTGGGAGGGTTTACTCATGAACAGCAGAACAACGCTGACGCTGACATCGGATCACCTGACCGCCACTATTCGATTGGTCGGAGCCCAGATGATCTCGCTCAAGACAGCAGACAATCTGGAGCTGATGTGGCACGGAGATCCGGCGATCTGGCCGGAACACGCACCGATACTGTTTCCGCTACTCGGTCCGCTAACTGATCAGCAGCTCCGCCACAAGGGCCGGACCTATCCCATGCCACCGCACGGCTTCGCGCAATCCCGGAAATTCGAGATCGTCGAGCAATCCGAGCGACACTGTCTGCTGGAGATCACCGATGATGCAGAGACACGGGCGATGTACCCGTTCAGCTTCCGGTTTCAGGTCAGCTACATCCTGGAAGACAATACGCTGAAGAATTCGCTGATCGTCACCAATACGGGTGCTGAAACACTCCCGTGTGACGTCGGATTTCATCCAGGGTTTCAGTGGCCGCTCGATCCAGAACGAGCCAAAGAGGCGTATCAGATAACGTTCGATCTACCGGAAACCGAAGGTATTCGCCGGGGAGTCGATGATCCGATCTTCCTTCACGGTGAGCGAGAACCGACGCCAATGGAGGGCACTGAACTGCCGCTGCGAGATTCGTTGTTCGATGACCAGGCAATCGTCTTCGATCAATTGAACAGTCGCGGGCTGCGTTACCACGCCGACGGGGAACCGGGGTTGCGCCTCGTGTTCCCTGACTCACCGCACATGGCGCTATGGATGCGACCCGGCGCATCGTTCATCGCAATCGAGCCCTGGCAAGGGCTCCCGGTCGAATTCGGCTGGGATGATGAGTACCTGAACAAACCGGGGACGGCGCTAATTCCGTCTGGGGAAACCCATGACTGGAATCTCCACGTAAAGCTGGAATCCGGTCAGTAGTCTGCCCGGCCCGGGAACTGAACCAGATCCGGGAGACGGACAATCGTGGATATCAGGCGAGGCCGGCTGCCCAGATTTCAGCCGACCTCGTGGACCGGTCAGTCTCGCTCGTGCGGTCTCACCAGCATGAGCGGGCGCGTCGCCTTATGCAGAACGTCTTCAGCCACAGATCCGATCGCGAAGCGCTTCAGACCAGAGTGGCCGTGTGTGGCCATTGCCACGACCCCGGCATCAAGGTCGCCGGCAACGCTGTTGATACGATCGGCGGGCTTGCCTTCAACAACGTCCCACTCCACCGAGTATCCACGTGCCCGCAGCCGACCGGCCATGTTGGAGAGGTATTGTTCGGCGACGTCGCGATCCGATCGCCCGTCGGCATCTCTGGCGTCGGCACTCCCAGTGACCCAGTTTCTGTCGAGCTCCACCACCCGCACCAGGTGCAGCCGGGTTCCATCATGACCGAACAGTTGGCGAACTGGTTCAAGCACCTCTTCGCTGAAATCCGATCCATCCAGCGCCACCAGAACATGTCCCATATCGATCTCATCGAGCGATGGTGGGCGGGTCTGGATCGCCCGAACCAAGAATATCGGGCATGGCGACTGTTCGGCGATCTTCAGCGCCACGCTGCCGAGCAGAACGCGCCCGAGCCCGGATCGGCCGTGACTGGCCATGACTATCACTGGCTGGTCGCCCGAGTCAGATCCCCGATGCTCTGCCATCCGGAGGATCTCACTAGTCGGCGATCCGTGAACTACCATCTTCTCGACGTGGACATCGCGGATTGAATCTCCGATATAGGTCAGGTACTGCTCGGCCTCTCTGAGCGCGCTCATGGCTTCTTCAAAATCCTCTTCGCTCATACCGGGATATCCCGGATTCATACCAATCGGCAAACTCGCCGAATACCGGCGTTCCCCGGTTGTGGCGGGCCGCTCTTCGATCGGTGGAAGATCGTCTCTGGCAGGTGGATCCGGAAGTGACTCGGATGGTTCGACAACGGTAACCAGCGTGAGCGGGGCGCCCGTTCGCCTGGCCAGCGCCCTTGCATAGGGCACCGCACACTCGGCAACATGGGACTGATCGAGCGGAACAATAATGCTTGAAACCATGGTGTTTCCTTCCTCAATGGGATCAGGTGAACGAGCGATTCAAGCGTCCGGTGAATTCGCAACACAACTCAACTCTATTCCCCGGCATGCGAACATTGCGTGCAGAAGGCGTGCCACCTGATGTCAGAATCGTGACAGGACTCGTATCAACGGCTACTATGCCTGTATGTAGGTCGAAATCAACACCGGATCCTCTCGATGCGAACTGGACGCTAACGCGTTCGGAAAGGACGACATATGCCAACGATGATGATGCTTCCACCCCAGAGCGACCAGACTCACGAGTGGGCAGAGCGCCTGAAACGTGAACTGCCGGACTACCAGATTCTGGTCCCGGAATCGGAAGACGAGGCCCTCGAACATCTCCCGGGTGTCGATGCCGGTTACGGCTGGCTCTCGCCAGCGATGCTGGAGATCGCCGAACGCTTCACCTGGCTGCAGAGCCCACAAGCCGCCCCACCGGACTGGTTCTATTACCCGGAACTCGTCGAAAGCCCGATCAATGTGACGAACATGCGTGGCATCTACAACGATCACATCGCGCAGCACATCATGATGTTCGTGTTCGGCCTCGCTCGTGGGCTCCCCTATTACATGGATGCCCAGCGGGCCAGGCAGTGGAAGAAGGACGCGCAGGGATTCCCGACCGTCGACCTGAAATCGGCCACCGCGCTTATCGTCGGGGTTGGCGGAATTGGTCAGGAGACTGCGAAACTCCTGCAGCCTTGCGGGACACGGGTTCTCGGAGTCGATGCGCGCTGGGAGTGGGAGACGCCCGGTGTCGAGCGCCATAGCCCGAATGAACTCGATTCCCTGTTGCCAGAGGCCGACTTCGTCATCGTTACCCTTCCGCATACCCCGGAAACCGAAGGCATGTGGAACCGGGACCGCTTCAAGAAGATGAAGCCGACCGGCTACTACATCAACATCGGACGCGGCATGACGACGAAGCTGGCCGATCTGGCCGACGCGATCAAAGCCGGTGAGCTCGCCGGAGCCGGTCTGGACGTGTTCGATCAGGAGCCGCTGCCCGAAGATCACCGCCTCTGGACGATGGACAACGTGATGTTGACACCCCACATCGCTGTGCATGACGCACCTGATGTCGAAGAGCGTCGCTATCAGGTTCTCCGCCGCAATCTGGAACATTTCGCCCGTGGAGAAGACCTGGAGAACCTGGTCGACAAGACGATGTGGTACTAGAAATCCAACGCCCCTCGCTGGATGGCAGCGAGGGGCGTTTTCATCTTCGTGGAGCAGCTGAATCTAGCGTCTGGCGCGCTCTTCAACCCATTCCTTCGTGACTTCGAACCCAAAACCTGGTGCATCGGTCGGTCGAACATGCCCGTTCTTGATCGGAACCGTTCCCGGAATCGCCACCATCTCTTCCAGAGGCACTCCTGGTGGTGCGACGCCCTCGGAGCGCTCACCCATCGGAATAGCCGGCATCGCCATCGCGACGTGCTGACCATACGGGTAGTTCATACCGGCATGGGTGATGACGTTCAGACCGTGTGCCTCGGCGATGTGACAGATCCGGACGACGGCACTGACTCCACCAACCCAGAGAATGTCCGGCTGGAAGATATCGATCAGGCCCTCTGAGGCGGCTTCGGCAAACGGGTGCAGCGTGTACCAGTGCTCGCCAGTTGCCAGAACCGTCGAAGGTATCCGGCTGCGGAGCTTGCGATACCCGCCCATGTCTTCCGGCAGAAGCGGATCTTCCAGCCATTTGACCCGATACGGCTTCAGTTCCTCGGCCAGTCGAACGGCGTACTCGACATCGAGCGACATCCAGGCGTCGACCATGATCTCGACGTCGTCACCGACGCGCTCCCGCGTCCAGGCAATCTGTTCGATGTCCTCGTTGATCCCGCGAATGCCCTTGACTGGCCCGTTTCGCAGGAACAGCTTGACGGCGGTGAAGCCAAGCTCCAGGAACCACTCGATACTGTTGCGGTATCCGTACGATTGATCGACGTTCGATCCGTAGCAGTAGATCTCTTCCTTTTGCGGGCCACCGAGCAGCTCATACACTGGGATGCCGAGCAGTTTCCCCTTGAGATCCCACAGCGCCGTATCCACGCCACTGATGGCATAGCTGGCGATCCCGTAGGTGCCATAGGCAGAAGATGCCCGCCGCATCATGTCCCAGCACTTGTCGATCGCCATCGCGTCCTGACCCTCGAGCAATGGGGCAAAGTGATCGTTGATCACGCTGACCACCGGCGCACCGTGGTTGGCCATCCCGAGGCCCCAGGTCCCATCTTCGGCTTCAGCGATAACCAGGACCTTGCCCAGCTTGTTAGTCCAGTCGTGACGGGTGAACTCGGTATATCGCTCCATCGGGCTGACGAAGCCTGGATCGTGCGGAATCTGCTCTACACGAGGCTTCGTGGTCGGTTTCGCCGACACATCGGCAACGACCGCACGTATGCTCTTGATCTTCACATTGATTCCCTTTCCCTAGAACAGACGCGACATCGCGTCCAGTCGCTCGGCGTCGAACGATCAGAACCGGATGCACGAACCCCATCTCAGACCAGATGATCTGAGCCGCGGCTCTGACAAAGCAGAATCGATTATCCGCTCCAGTGTCTCACCATCAATGTGCATGAAGACGGGGAATTGCGCAATAGGACCGGCAGACGTAATCAACCGATCGATCAGCCTTTCGGGCGGTCACCCGGCGGCAACGACAGACGCCAGGTCGACATTGGCGGGGGTGCCCCAGTTGCTGCGCGATTGCGGTTTGATGTCGCCCTCGAAGATCCCTGTGGGAACAGCCATGGTGCAGACGGCGTTGGGCTTGCCACCCAGGGCGCTGATTCGTGTCTCGATCGGCGCCGTGCTCAGGATAACGTACGCCTGTTCCGCGGAATAGCCAAAACGAGAGAGGTATCTGATTGCTTCCAGGCACGCCTGACGATACGAAGCGTGCGCATCGAGGAACCCCTGCGTGCCATCAGCCTCAATCGAAAACCCTTCGAAGACGATTCGCTCGGTGTATTCCACATTGATTGGGCCAGTGACGAAAAATGGATTGCTGGTGCCATAAACGTCCATGCCATTCGGAA
>SLFF01000404.1 GCA_007124395.1 Thermomicrobiaceae bacterium
ATCAGAATGGTCGGTGGTGAGCTCTTAACCCATCGGGTACCGAGCTCTTCAACCAGCTCCGAACCCATGCCGTCTGGCAGCAGGAGGTCCGCGATAACAACATCCGGAAGCGCTTCTTCACATTTGCGTCGAGCATCTCGAAGGGTGGCGACCGATGTCACGCGGTAACCAGCGTCTGTCAGAATCCAGGCAAGAAGCTCCGATATCGACGAGTCATCCTCCAGAACGAGTATGTGTTTTTTCTCTGTACTGCGTTCCATAACTGGACAAGCCCCTACCGGCACGTCGTTCGTGGATTGAAACTCGCTCTTCTAAAACCAGTCCGCTGCGCCTGTTTCGCGCTACCCACCATAACGCAGAAAGCGTGCCGGGGCACCGAAGCCTTTTCAGAATAATCGATTCTCACACCCCGTGCGACTGAGCATCGATGGTCGTATTCTTGCTCTACTGCGGCAATGATGATACTCGAGGACCACATCGTCTTTGCCGTGCAGGTTATGATTAGTGCTGAACTCGGGTCGATTGACGCCCCGAAAAGGCGCTGATACGATTCGCTAGCCCGTCTCTAACGAACCATCAGGGCATTTCCATTTCTCCCGCCTGGAGGACTATGTATGCATTTGGATGACATCACACAGCCGGCGCAGATCAAACAGCTCTCTGATCAGCAACTCGATGATCTGGCAGCCGAGATCCGCCAGCGCATTATGGATGTCGTAGCCGGCCAGACTGGCGGACACTTTGCATCCAACCTTGGCTCAGTAGAGCTCACCCTTGCACTCCATTATGTTTTCGATTCCCCGCATGACAAGATCATCTGGGATGTTGGCCACCAAGCCTATCCCCACAAGCTGCTCACCGGTCGGCTCGACCGCTTCGACACGATCCGGCAGTACAGGGGCCTGAGTGGCTTTCTCCAGCGTGAAGAGAGCGAGCACGATCAGTTCGGTGCCGGACACGCCAGCACGTCAGTTTCGGCTGCACTCGGAATGGCGATGGCCGGAAAGCTGAGCGGCAACGACTTTCACTCGATCGCCGTCATCGGTGATGGCGCGCTGACGGGTGGGATGTCCTACGAAGCGCTGAACAACGCCGGCAACCTCAAGGTCCCCCTGATGGTGGTGCTCAACGACAACGAAATGTCGATTGCCCCGAACGTGGGCGCGCTCCCAACCTACCTCTCGAGAGTTCGCACCGACCAGCGCTACGCCTTTGCAAAGCATGAGATCGAACGGTTCCTGCAACGGATGCCGCAGGGTGATCGTTTGCTCGACATGGGCAAACGCATGAAGGACGGTCTCAAAGAGGTCGTCTATCACACGATGATCTGGGAAGAGCTCGGGTTTACCTACATCGGCCCGATCGACGGGCATGATGTTCACCAGTTGATCGAAACGTTCGAGCAGGTCAAAGACATTGAGGGACCTGTCTTCGTTCATGCGGTGACCACCAAAGGCAAAGGCTATCAGCCAGCCGAGGATGATCCGTTCAAACACCATGCGGCCTCGATCAAGGTTCCCGGAGCGCCACCGTCGCCGCCGAAATACCAGGACGTGTTTGGCGATGCACTGACCGAGCTGGCGAACGAAGACGACAAGATCGTCGCGATCACCGCCGCCATGCCAGACGGCACGGGTCTGCTGAACTTCGAGAAAGCACATCCGGATCGATTCTTCGATGTTGGCATTGCCGAGCAACACGGGGTGACGTTTGCGGCCGGGCTGGCAACCCAGGGCTACAAGCCAGTGGCTGCTATCTATTCGACGTTCCTGCAGCGAGCCTATGACCAGATCGTGCATGACGTCTGCATCCAGAACCTGCCGGTCGCGTTTGCGCTCGACCGCGCCGGCCTCGTGGGTGACGACGGTCGCACCCACCACGGATTGTTCGATTTTGCCTACCTCCGGTGCCTCCCGAATATGGTGGTGATGGCTCCGAAGGATGAGGACGAACTCCGACATATGACGAAGACCGCGGTCGATTACCAGGACGGCCCGATCGCATTCCGTTACCCACGGGGCTCGGGCGCTGGCGTCTCCATGGCGGGCGCGGCCCACACGCTGCCGATTGGCAAGGGTGAGATCATCCGTGAAGGCACCGATCTGACAATCGCGGCCATCGGCTCTATGGTGCTGACGGCCGAACGTGCTGCCGAGATGCTGGCCGAGCAGGGAATTTCCGCTACCGTGATCAATGCCCGGTTCGTCAAGCCGCTGGATGAAGAGCTGATTCTCACCAGTGTAGGCAAGACCGGAAATCTGATCACGATCGAGGAAGCGATGCTGCACGGCGGCTTCGGGTCTGCAGTACTCGAACTCCTCTCTCGGGAACATGTGAACGTTCCCACCGAGTGCATCGGCATCCCGGATCGCATTTTCGATCACGGTCCACAGCAGCAACTCCGCCAGGATGCCGGCCTCGATGCCGATTCGCTGGTGGCTCGAGCACACGCCCTGTTGGAGCCAGCCACGGTGCCAGCATCGTAGGCAATCGACGCCGCCGGAAAACATGTCATGATGCTGAGCTGGCCGCGTGGATCTTCACGCGGTC
>SLFF01000063.1 GCA_007124395.1 Thermomicrobiaceae bacterium
GGCCATCATGAAGAAGCGCGGGAGCCTTGGTTGCCAGAAACATCCGCAGCAGCAATGCCCGGCGCAGGGGCCAGGTCCGATCGGCTTCTCCGGCGGAGTTTGGGCCAAGGATGTCCACGTAGCCCCGGAGTCGACTCAGAAAATCAGTCGCCTTTGCACCGGGCAGATCAACTGCACTGGACTTGAAGCTGTCCATCGACGAGTGCGTCCCGCCGGCGAATATGAAGATGGCCGCGCCAATCGGTCGCGTGATTCCGTCCTCGACATAGGCCCCATCCTGCATCGGCGCGAGGAACTGCGCGAGCCAGCCCATCTTCTGACCATCGAGTACCGAATCGAACTCGTCCCAGAACACGAGTGGGAGCGATCCCTCGACGGCACAGTCGCGAACACATTGCATCGCATTCGGCAAATCGTCCGGTCCCTGAAACTGCGAGAGGTTAAACTCGAGCACGTCGATCTTCGTCGCGTCATTGCCCCACTGCCGCGCCATCTGTTTGATCGCAAATGACTTACCCGAGCCGGGCGGGCCAAACACCGCCAGACTGAGTGGACGCGACGGCCGAGGCTGCTGCAGGTACTCGCGGATGATGTTCCGTACCGAGCGCATGCTCTCGATCTCGGTTCGATCGATAGATGACCAGGCTCCGATTCGTTCAATCGGCAGGTCGATTTCGTCGATCGCATCCTGCCGAACGACAAGCTGCTCGGCCAAGATGGCGGCATCCCCATAATTCGAACCCAGGACGGTCCAATCATCATCTTCACTCACCCGCACACACTGAAACGGGGAAATCTCGTTGTTCATCAGTTCCGCCGTGGTGTCAGCAAGCGGAAAATGTGCCTCATCCCGGTGATCGTCGTCGGGCCGAACCAGTCGCCGCTCATGGAGAGTACGTGCTGCACGCAGGCCACGCGACGTAGCGAGGACCCAGTCCGGCTCTTCAGGGCATTCATTTGCCTGAAATGCCAGTCCAGCAGCCACGCAGGTTCCCAGCCCGATCGGATTGCCAGGCCTTTCGGACTCCCAGTCTCCTTCCTGGTACAGGGGATCGTAGATCAACGTCGCTGGGCCGTCGCGCTCGACAATCAGCGCGCCGCTCATTCCGACGGAGATAATCACCCGGCGGGCCTGCTGAAGATCAGCATGGGAGCGCACAGCCATCGTCACGTCGTAGGCGGTGCGTTCCCAGGAGAGCGCCTGCCCGATCGGTGCGTATTCTTTACGGAGATCATCAACTGAACAGTAGACGGTAAGCTGGTCGACATGATGCTCAGTAAGTTGGTTCCAGAGCGGCCCGGACACCAGCGGGTTAGACATCTTCAGAATCACGTGCAACGGTGGTTGATTACTGCCGAGGCACGACGGCCAGGAGTCCTCGAGGTTTCTGAATCCGAGGTTCGCGTCGTCAATCACCAGACATCGAGGGAAGCCCGAATTGTTCGACGCCGACGAAGCCGATTGCGTACCCGGCTGCACTCCGAGAAACCTGTTCATGCGCCAGACCAGCGTGGGATCACCTGTCCGCAGTGGAAATGGTTGCCATGTGGTGTAGGTTCTCGTGAGTGAATCGTCCGAAGGATCAGTCAACGGTGCACGGGATACTGATGGTCCTGACACGTCATCCGAATTGCCAGTGCTCACGTGGTTCATAGCCGAGCGAATCAGAATCGTAGCCAACGCGGCGCCACCCGGCATTGCCAGTATTCGAGCTGTATCGCGCTGCTCCCATTGATAGGTCGTTTGTAGCACTTCCGGGGCAGCGACTTCGGGGACAAATACCATCCAGTCCACCGTTACGTCACCAGCAACGGCGATGAGATTGGATTCGATTGTGCAGTCTGCTGATTCCGAGTACACGCTCTACAACCCCCTTTGCAAGGCGCTTTTTCCATCCATGAGTCTTATATATAGTAGGTCAAGTGCTGATTTATAGCCCTGAGGATAGCATGATTGACGGAGATTCGTCGCTCGCAAAACCAACGGAACCGGAGGCCGGCGGATGCAGTCAGCCTCTCGTCATCGGAGTGACTGGCCATCGACCCGAACGCCTGTCCGAGGCCGATCCAGAACACTTGCGCGCGCGCATCGAAGAGATTCTTGCCATGATCACCGCAAATGGTGATTCCCCCGCCGTTCTCTCGCCACTTGCAGAGGGAGCCGATCGCATCGTCGCAATCGTTGCGCTGGACGCCGGGCTGCAACTTCGCTGTGTCCTGCCGTTTCTGCGCGATGAATACGCACTCGATTTTTCGACGACTGCATCGCGAGTCGAATTCCATGAATTGCTGAGTCGTGCTCAAGACATCGTCGAACTGGCTGGCTCGATGCAATCGAACGACGAACGCCAGTCCGCTTATGCGGCCGTGGGAGCCTCTACCGTGCAGCAATCCGACATCCTGCTGGCTATCTGGGACGGGCATACCGCCCGGGGAGAGGGCGGGACCGGCGATGTGGTGTCGCAAGGATTGCAGTTGGGACGGCCAGTTGTCTGGGTCAGACCAGATAGCTCGATCTCGACGCGGATTCTGATCCGGAATTCA
>SLFF01000097.1 GCA_007124395.1 Thermomicrobiaceae bacterium
CGATCATTCTTAACCGTGTTGGGGATCGCGGTCTGTTCGAGACGCTGGAGTCCGCGATGGTCATCCAGCGAGGGATCAACGTCGAACTCGAGGCCTCGCTCCCCAGAGACGGCGATGCTCCACTGGAACTTGTTACAGACCGTGGTCACAACTACCGCGATGAGCTCCCGGACTCGTTGCAGAACATCATCTCCGATACCCAGTGGACCGTTGACTCACCCCGCCATAATCAGCTCCTCGATGAACTGACCGTGGCAACCGGCGGGTTTCAACAGTATTTCCAGTTTCGCTACCAGAGTGGGCTGGAAGATCAGATAACCCTGACCGATGGGCGGGAGCCGGAACCACGCGGCACGATCGAGCTCTCCGAAATAACCGACCTCCCGGATGATGTCGAAGATCGCGCGATTCCCGCCTACGAAGTCAAGATCGGGCAGGGTACCGCCGACATCATGGAGTTAGAACTCGGCGACACGCTGGCGCTCTTGCCTGACAGCAACGATCTGCTCAATCGGGGGGCACACCGGGGATATTTCGAAGCCTATTTCGCGGTGGAGATCGTCGGAATCTTCGAACCAGCCGATCCTGATGCTGACTTCTGGTACTTCGATCAGCGCACCTTTGAAACCGATGTGTTTACCGATCCGGACCAGACGATCTACTACTCGATGGGTCTTCCGGCCGAATCGGTCCTTGAAGAGCTACAAGAGATGAATGACCCCGGCCACTGGCGCTACAGCTGGCGATATTTCGTCGATCCAGACACCGTGGAGATGGCCGGGTCAACCAGAACCGGAGCAGACCTTCGAGCGATCGGCCAGAATCTCGGCCCGTATGAAGAGCTCGTGGATCTTCCGCCAGCCTCGGCGGCCCGTCAGATGAGCATTCGATCTCTTCTACCGACGCTGCTCACCGGTGCCGAGCGACAATTTGCGCTTACGACTGCGGTGCTCTCGCTGGTCATCGCCGGCATCGTCACGATCGGGGTTGCGCTATCTGGCCTGCTCGGGGCACTGGTGGCCAGTCGTCGCACGCCGGAGATCGCCCTGTTGAGAAGCCGTGGCGCATCGCCTAGCCAGTTGAACTTGACGCAATTAACCGAAGGCGCATTGCTGGCGATACCGGCAGCGATCATCGGTATCGTGGTCGCGGCGCTGATTACCGCCGACAGGCCGGTTCTCGATTCATTCATCGCCGCGCTAGCCGTCAGCATTGTCGGCGTGCTGGCACTCTGGCTTCTGACCCGGCGAATCTGGACCGTTGATCTCGGCAATCTGATGGGACGTCGTGCCGATGTCCCGGCGGGATCATCGCAGCGACGAGTCGTCGCCGAACTGGTGATCGTTGGACTGGCGATTGCCGGAATCGTCCTGCTTCGACAGCGCGGCGTGACGACAACCGCTGATCAACAGGGTGTCGATCCGTTCGTGGCCGCCGTTCCAGTACTGGCAGGCCTCGCCACCGGTATCATCACTGTTCGGGTATTCCCGTGGATGCTGCGCCAGCTCGCCAGAGTCGCCGGACGACGGACGGACATCGTTCCGTTCCTTGGCCTGAGACGCATTGCCGAGCCATCGCTGGGGAGACATCTCCCGCTGGTGGTCATGATTCTTGCGCTCGGCGTCGCCGTATTTGCCGGCGCGATCTGGTACTCAATCGAAACACCAGAAACGATCCCGATCGAAGAACTGTCGGTCGAGGAGGCAGAAGCGCTGACCAGCACGCGGGCCGGAGTCAATGAAGCGTTCCAGGAAGGAATCACTCAGGGGTTCTGGCTGACGATCTTCATGGCAGGACTCTACGCCGCGCTGGCTGTCGTCTGCGCACTCGCCCTTACCGCCGATGAACGACGACGGGATGTCGGCTACCTCCGGACAATGGGCGCATCGCGAGATCAGGCGCTGGGACTGACCCTCATCGAGCAGATTCCGTCTGCCTTGCTCGCCGGAGTTATCGGGGTTGGCTTTGGTGGGTTGCTGACCTGGTTGATCGCCCCGGGGCTGGATATCGCCAGCCTCTATCCGCCTGAAGAACAGGTGGTGATCGGTATCAACTGGCTGCTGGCGATCGGCCAGGCGTTCGGGTTGATTATCGTTGCTGTTGGGGCGGCGCTGGTCTTCGCCTGGATCGCCCGTAGAAGCGATCTGACAGACGTCCTGCGCGCCGGAGAGTAGATCAGAACGCCCCCGCTCCAGTAATGCCAGCGGTTCCGCCCACCGGGGGCTACCGCTCGGCGCGCTCCGCCGCGCCAACTTCCCACGGTTTGGGAATGTGGATCAACATCGAGAGCAGCAAGGCGACGCCGGAGATCGCCAGCGGAACCAGGAAGGCGTCGCTGAAGTTCGCTCCATCGCCGCTATGCAGCACGTTCAACGCATTTGACGACGACGCACGGAAGTCGATCACCGTGGTAATCAGCGTCGCCCCGAACGCCCCACCGAGGAAGAACGTCATATGGAAAATACTGACGCCCAGCCCGGTGCGCGCCGTCGGAAGCACCAGTGAAACACTGTTGATCATCGGCGAGTTTGCCAGTCCCATTCCGAGGCCGGTCAGCACCAGAATCAGGGTAACCGTCAGCGCCGAACCACCGACGCCGAAGCTGCTCATCAGCAACATCGCAATGAACGAGATAAGGATCCCCGCCCTGAGCGGTAGCAATGCACCAATGCGATCGGTCAACCGCCCGGCAATCGGCCCAACGATGCTCAGCATGACAGCGCTCGGGAGCATCACCAGACCAATCCGGGCCGAACTGATCTCATTCACGCTGTCCAGCAACAACGGAACGGTCACCAGCGTGCCCATGTGCGTCAGCAGCATTGCGAACCCGATGAACACCAGCATCCGGTAATTCCCGTTTGCCAGCAGATCACCGGGAATGAAGGGATCCTTCGCGGTGCGAATCCGATAGTTGAGCAGAAAGCCCGACGCTATCGCCACAAGAATCGGCACGATGACCCAGGGTGATGCAAATCCGAAGCTCTCCAGGTTGGTGATACCGATCAGCAGGCCAGCGATCATAGCGCCGAGAAAGAACCCGCCCGCAAGGTCGAGCGTGGCGTCTTCATCCGGATCACCTTCTGGCATAAGACGACGAGCCAGCGGCAACGTCAGAATCAACAACGACCCGAACAGGAACAATCCTCGCCAGGAGACGACCTCGGTGATCGCGCCACCGAGTGACGGGCCAACTGCGGAGCCGATCCCCACCATGGCCGCCGTGATACCAGTCGCAGCGCCGCGACGCTCGGCAGGAATCGCCCGGAAGACCGCTGCGGTCCCCAGAGCGGGGATCGCCGCAGTGCCGGCCGCCTGAATAATTCGCGCAACGATCAGCAGCTCATAGGTTGGAGCAAACATGCAGGCGAGCGAACCGAGCGAGAAGATTGTTACGCCGATCATGAACATCCGGCGCAGACCGTAGATATCCGCCAGGCGTCCATAGAACGGCGTGCCAATCCCGAAGACCAGTGAGTACGAGGTAACAACCCAGCCGAGACCGCCCGGGGTGACATCGAACTCGCGGCCGATCGACGGCAACGCTACATTAAACATGTTGGTATTCAGAACGGAGATGAAGACACAGCCAGCAACGAAGAAGACTATCCAGCGTTCATAGGAACCGTCGCTCGACGACGAATCTGTTTCCGAGGCCGTTCCTGAACCGGATGCCAAACCGCTGCTCCGCTCCCGCTATCGTAGTCCCTCACCAGTGCCGTCAGGTCCTTGTATCTGGCAACAACGGAGATGGTGAGGTGCCACCGTCCGGTATGTCTAACGACAGAAACAGCGTGGCAATTCCCCATTCTGCGCTGCCGCGCCATGCAGGACCATAGCACGGTCTGGCAACGATAGCAGGAATAATCCATAACCCTCGCACGGACTGATTTGCATGGATATACTAGAATGCTGACAGAACCTGGGAATACAAATCCAGATATCAGTCACGAGGTTGAGCAACAAGTATGAGGAGGCAGAGCCATCGATATCCAGGAACAGGTGAAACTCGCTATTCAGAACTACGAGGGGCTGGAGGCTGCGGCGCCAAACCCCGATGATCCGGAAAAGTTCACCGGTATCGAAACTCCAGACCGCCTCGCATTCGCATTCGGCTGGATTGCGGCAAACGTCGTCATTCAGCGTCGATACCGCAGGTGCGGCATCGATGCCCTGCCGATCTACCATCCGGAGACCGGCTGGGATCGCTTCCTGCTGACTCGTCGGGTGACGTCGCAGGAGTTCAAGGATGAACCGGCCAACTCCTACGGGATGATCATGCTCGACGGGGAAGATGCCCCGCGCCTGACCACGCCGGGCGGCAAGACGATCCTTTCCATGGGACAGGGAATGCGGGAAGACCCGATTTCCACGCTGAAGCAGATGCTGAAGCGCATCCCACGGGAGGAAATGCCGGACGGCAAGCACGGCGGCCGCTGGAAGCAGCGACGCAAGGTCTACCCGCGGCTCTTCCGCGCCATCACCGAGACGCTGGTGGCGAATCCGGGAACCGTTGCCGCTCGTGAGATCTTCGTGGACGACCGTCCGATCGACGGCGCCTACCATCCGCTGTACCTGCACGGTGCGGCGCTGGAACCGAAGATCCTCTACGACTGGATGATGGTGCAACTCGGTCGATGGGCCGTCTTCTTCCGGACGCACGGTGGACAGACGATCTACGAGACGGAGCGACGCACCTGGTCGACCGTCAAGAAGCAGATCGCCGACGAAGAGTCATACGAAGACATCACACGGCGACTGGAAGGCTTCCTTCGCCTCAAGCCAGAAGTGCTCGAGGACGAGAAGAAGAAGGTCAGCACGGCCCGGGCCAAGCGAAAGCGCGGCAAGAAGTCGGAAGACGAGTCCGAATCAGCGGATGACCAGACAACCGAGAAACTGGTCAACACCGATGATGAGGTCGCGGTATCCGAGCAGCCCGCCGCTGACAACCGTGAAGACACCGAAGTCAAGAATGGATAACCCTCCGGGGTTCACATTCTGGCCGCAACGGTCTACACTGCCGAGAGCAACGAAGATCCGGGGATGGTACCTTCCGTCCCCGGAAACCCAATCGATACAGGATTTTGTGATGTGCCAGCGTAGCAACGCCCGGCAACTCAATACCTCACATGGGATACTGCGCGATCACCTGATCGCGTCCACTCCCGCTGTTCCTGTTATTCCCCCTCCCAGCCCCGTCCCTACGGGCGGCCCCCGAGTTGCTTCATCCGGGTCATGATGAACCCATAGCACGGTTCCCAACACGATCGCCTGGATGAAGCGGATGCCAGCTGGCATCCGTTCGATGCATTCGGGAGGTCGCCTCGCAGATGAGATCAGAAACCAGCGACGGAATAACCTCAGATGGGAAACGGGGACAACCATGGTATCCACAGATCACTCGACGCAGGCCAGCAATGCGCTGAACGGAAAGACGCTCGCGTTCGTCGGCTGCGGCGTCATGGCCGAAGCGATCATCTCGATTCTTCTGGAACGCGGGATCGTGACCCGAAGCCAGATTCGCGGCTCTGAGCCGATCGACACCCGCCGGAACGAGCTCGAAGCAAGCCTCTGCATCGACCTGACCCACGACAACGCCGAGGCGATCAAAGAAAGCGACATCGTTCTCTTGACGATCAAACCGCAGTCGCTGGAGATGGTGATGCAGCAACTCTCGGGCAAGCTGCAGCCGCATCAGGTGGTCGTCTCGATCATTCCGGGCGCAACGATCGAACGGATGACTACCGGTCTGCAGCACGACCGGATCGTCCGATCGATGCCGAATACGCCGTCGCAGATCGGGAGTGGGGTAACCGCATGGATTCCATCATCGAGCGTCGATGAGGAGTCTCGCGAAGCGGTAGCCACGATCCTGGGAACGATGGGGACCGCGGTGCAGCTCGATTCTGAGTCAGCCATCGACATGGCAACCGCGATCTCGGGCTCGGGACCGGCCTACGTCTTTCTGATGCTCGAAGCGATGACCGACGCCGGGGTGCATCTCGGCTTCCCGAGACCGGTGGCGCAGCAACTCGTCGAAGAGACGATGCTCGGTGCGATTCTCTACGCCCGGCAATCTGGAAAACACCCGGCCGAGTTGCGGAACATGGTCACCACACCGGGCGGCACGACCGCGTCTGCGTTGAAAACACTGGAGCAAGGTGGGTTTCGCACCGTGGTGAATGATGCGATCTGGTCTGCGTTCCACCGGGCGGTGGAACTCGGGATTGTGTCGAAGAACGGGAAGTAGACCCGCAGGCTAGACTCGTTTGCGGAACCGTGAGCGGCTGGTAGATCGGGCAGCGGAGCCTGCCCTGAGCGAAGCCGAACGGGTCGCGGGTCTACCGGTCAACGCCAATGGTAACCAGTCTAAACACCATACTGAAGCCGGATGATCCGGCCAGTATCGGCATCTGCGATAAAGAGTGAGCCGTCCAGTCCGACCTCGAGCGCGGTTGGGCGGCCCAATCCCCTGGCGAGTTCGATCGTCTCGGTCTCATCGACCACCGGGTGTCGAGACATCGCAAAGATCCGGGCATAATCTGTATCTTCGATCGCGATAATCACATCGCCGAACGAACTCAGCGGCCAGATCTCTTCCTCCATTACGGCAATCGCTCGAACCGAGGCATCGGGCGAGAATGAGGCGATCCGATCTGGCTCCACCCCGTTCCACTCCGCGGAGACCGAGGGAAGCAGCATCACCGAGGGGACGTCGTCACTATTGCGTCCCGTAACCAGCAAATCGCCATTGGCAAAACTGACTGGGCCTGGGGTATCGATGACCTCCGTCAGCGATACCAGCGGATCGTCAGACGCAAGAGCTCGAAGTAGGAGCCCATCTGCCTCGACTTCGCCTTCAATACGGGTAAAGACGTCACCACTACTGTTGACCACGGGCTTTCCACGAACGTATGAAGAATTCTGCGATGCGGTTCGATTTGCGTGCAACGCCTCCACCTCATCGAGAACACCCCGTCCATCCTGGTCGTGATACCACCAGATCCGATCGTCTGCGGTCACCAGCACTGAGTCACCACGCGTGACCATACCCTGCGGTTCATTGATCCCATCTGCCCAGACATCGATTGAGTCCGGCAGGCCGTCAGGATCCTGCGAGCGAGCAATGAGGATCTGCCCCTCTGCGTTAAGAATCATCAGATGTCCGGTTGCCGAAAGCGTCATATCGACCGGTGTGCCGATACCCTCGGCAAAGACACTCGCTTCGACACCATCCGCCATCGTCAAACTCTGATCGGCCAGTTCATCACCAGCAGCAGCTTCGATGTTATGAATGTCCTGCCCATACCGCCACATCGCATAGTGACGACCGCTACTGGCAAAGGAGAATCGGTTCGCTTCTTCGAGCTGCGGTGAATAGATGAGGATCCGGCGCTCGAACACCTGAATCAGCGAGGGCTGAAGATCACCTTTGCGACGATATTCGGCCCAGAATGGCTCACTGATCGGAAGCCCAAGAACGTCCTCCCACCGACCACCCTGAAAATCGGGTTGCTCGAAGAGCCGGGTGAAGACATCAGGCAGGTGAACCCCGGTCTCTTCGATATACTCGGATCGATGAACGATGGTCGGGGTCGAGTCGCCATCGATTGGTCCGGAGCTATCAATCCACTCGGTAACCCGGCTGCCCGCAGTGCTGGCTCCAGGTTCCTGATTTTCGATCAACTGGCTCAGCGTGCCATAGCTGGGAACTCGGGGATCCGGATCGCCAGAGTCAATTGCAACAGCCGGAACATCGAGCTCCCGGGTGATCCCACTCCCAAGGTCGATCTCACCGTTGAGCATCTCCGTGACGAGCTTGCCAACCGTCACCTCGCTGGATCCAGACTCGATTTCCATCCGCCCGCGATCGAAATACTGCACGACGCGACGATCGTTCGGCGCTCCAGCGTATGGTTCGACACGCCAGGTAAGCGGTTCACTTCCCCAGAGATCGACGACCCGGGTGGACGCCGCAGCGTCACTCACCCAGCTTCGCTGGAACATTGGCGAGGCAAATGACGGAGATTCGGACTGCCGGACAGGGAGCTGGCTTGCCACAGCAATCCCAACGCCGAGCAGCAGCGCTGCCAGTACAGCCTGAACAAACAATGTCCGGGTTAGACGTCGCGTCGAATCGCCAGTCATAGTGTCCAGTTCATCAGCGAGTAGATCGGCGGCGCAACGCAGTTATACCGCCACTGATAGAACGAATACCGCGCCAGTCACGGCGTCGGGGAATTTCCGACATTCTGATCCGTGTCCCTGTCAATATTACACGGAATGACGGGAAACAGAAGCCACAAAATCGTTGGCCAGAAATCTGAACAATTCGAGGTAACCCTGTACTAACGGACAGTGCAACCCTGTGCCGTGGCATGATGTCTGAATCTTCGAACTGTAGGACAATTGTTAGCAGGGTAACACCATCGCTCTCGCAGAATAATCTGGCATAACCCGAGGTGGGCAAACGGTGCAATTCAGGAGCGGTCTGCCACGCGCCGACGCTGAGCGCGCAGCTGGAATCATTTTCTCGCACCGGACACCGATTCTCGATCGCTGGTGTGAGTTGATCGAGATCGAGCAGGCGGAACCAGCCGCTACCTTCATACGTAATCAACTGGATGCAACGATCCACGCGCTGGCCGACTGGATACTCGGGACCGACCCGAGCGATTCCACGATGGGCCGGCAATGGGCGGGGATCACCCCATCCAGTGAAATGACCATTGGCGCAGTGATCTCGATGGGTATCATGCCCGAAGCTGTGCGCGATATTGCCGAGCACAGTGCGCCGGACGACGCGAAGACCCTCACTGATTGCGCCAGAACCTTCTCCGGGATCATGACCCAGCGTTTGCTAGCCTGGCTCGATCTGGAGCACGACGAGGACCGATGGAATCAGATCGCCCGTGATGTCGAAGACCGATATGAGCAGCAGCGAATCCAGCGAATTCAGCGGCTCGGCGTTCTGATCGAAATCTCGCACGCGGTGAGCGTCAGCCAGGATCTGGAAACGTTGTTCGAAACCGTTGCCCGGTCGATCTTCCCGCTGTCCGGGAGCGATTACGTTGAGATCTCACTGCTCGATCCCCTCGCAAACAAACTGCGTTGCCAGATTATCTTCAGCAACGGAGAGCGCCAGCGCTGGGTCGAACAGACGCTCATTGACGCGGGCCTTGCAAACGAAGTGCTGGCAACCGGCGAGTCCCTGTTCGTACCTGACTATGAACGTGGCTGTAAAGACCGGAGAATCCCGCCATCGAGTGTGTTGCCACCCGGCCCTCAGCGAGCCTGGATGGGCGCGCCGATCAGGCAGGGCGATGACATTACCGGGGTCATCGCCGTTTCCGGAGTTCTGACGACCTACGAGCCAGAAGATGTCGAGCTTCTGTCGGCGATCGCCAGACAGACCGCTGTCGCGATGGACAATCGCCGGCTCATCCAGGCTCAGCAGCGGCATCTGACGCATTTGCAGGCCGTCAATGATCTCGCCCGCGAAACCGCCCAGCTGCGGAATCCCGCAGAACTGACGCAGATGGTGGCAGCGAAGATTCAGGAATCCTTCGATTTCGGGCTGGTAACTGTCTTCCGTATTTCCCCGGACGATGAATTTCTGGTCATGGACGCCCGGTCACCGGTGCCCGTTGAAGATGAGAAGGATGTCCGCCAACTTCCCATCGGGGCAGGCAGTATCGTTGGTGAGGTGGCCCAGCGGCGCACCTCAGCTCTGCACAGCGATGTTCGAACGATCTCCAATTTCCTGCGATCGGCAAGCTCCGGAGAAACCAGATCAGAGATGGCCGTCCCGATCGTTCATGCGGGGACTCTGCTCGGCGTACTCGATGTGCAGAGTGAGCAGCCTCGTGCGTTCGACCGTCATGACCTCACCACCCTGCAGACGATTGCCGACCAGC
>SLFF01000460.1 GCA_007124395.1 Thermomicrobiaceae bacterium
GTCTCACGCATCGGCGTCTGCCAGCGGAAGTTCTCATGAATCATGAGTTGAACCTGGGCAGCGGCGCAGGCATCGACGATCGCCTGTGCATCCTGAATGGTTGGCGCGATCGGTTTCTGGCAGATGACGTGTACACCGTGTCGGGCAGCGAGTTCAACGAGCGGCCGATGCGTTGCTGGCTGGGTGACGATGTCGACGAAATCAGGTTTCTCCGCCCGCAACATCTCCTCGACGTCGACATACCAGGCAGGGATAGCGAACTCATCCGATACGGCAGTCGCCCTGCCCTTGTCCAGATCACAGACTGCGATGTACCGGGCACCGTCGATCTCTTGCCAGGCATGAAGGTGGTTGCTGGCGAAGAAGCCGCATCCGATCAACACGCCGCGAAGCTCACGCGTCATAGCGGTTTCCCGTTTCGAGCGAACCGGGCGAGCTTGGCAAAGAAGTCTTCGAGGATGAAACGATGGTCAATGTTTCGGTAGACACGAATCGGTCGATTGCGCAGGGTATGGATATAGAACATCTCATCAGTGAATTCAGGTGCAGGTCGCATATCCCAGTCACCGCAATCCGGGTGCATCATGACCCCGACGCACGGTGAATCACCCAGTGATCGGAGCTCCATCGCGTAATCGACCCGGGCTTCGTTGTGCTCGACCGTCTGCTCAACGAGGTATTTGCCGATCTCACCGTGTGGATAAACTCGCTCCAGCAACTCTGCGTAACTGACGGGCATTCGCCGGTAGACGGGTCTCGGGATCTGCCAGACTTCCAGTTTGGAGCGGAACACCACGTTTGCTGCTGCGACGTCGTTGGAGAGGTTGTATTCGGTGCCGCCTTCCGGCCATTGCCTGCCGCCAATCCAGATCACGCGAATGTTCCTCTCCTCGATTCGTGGCTCCATGAGCAGGGCAGAGGCCATATCGGTGATCGGTCCGTAGAAGGCGATGTGCAGTGGTCGCGGATCATCTTTCATTGCTTCGTCGATGATGAGCTCGGCTCCACGGGAGGGCATGGCAGTGTTTGCGTCGGGAATCTCGCCGGTAGCTCCCTTTTCGACACGAACCTGATCTTCAAGTCCCATCAGCCGAAGCAACAGCATTGTTTCGTCGTAGCTGTCTTCCATGCTCGTATCGGATTTGCCCGTGCCGAAGTGAGCCGGAATGATCCCGTGTAGTTCGAAGGCTGGAGTCAGAATCGCGTGAACGATAGCGAACTGATCGTCGGCCTCGTTCTTGGCGTCGGTGTTGACGATGACGCGAATCCGTTTTTCCGGAGGAAAGCTGATTTCCATGCGGCCTGGCCCTTTCAGTTCTGCGGGATTTCCGATATTCGTGCGTAGGCGAACGGTTTCAGAGTAACGGAGACTCTGCCGCCAGCTGGTTCGACAGCGGTCATTGTCGTGGCGCGAAATGCGTCCGGATCGCTGGAAGCAAGTTCGGCGTTCGTTTCGTCGAGAATGCGTATGCCGGGCTGCGTCATGTCATCCGGCAACGGAACGTCGATCTGTTGCTCATCCGGGGTCAGATTGGCGAGCAGAATAGCTCGTTTGCCGTCTGCCTGGAGCATGCATCCATCGAGGCGAAGCGGATCGGTCGATTGCCACGGTACGATCTGACCACCGGTGAACTCGCCGAAGTCAGCGAACACGTGGTAGAGAGGGAAGACAGCTCCCGGCAGCGATGGGAAGAGTTCGGGACTCCGTGAGCCGGACTCAGTCTCCATCACGCCCTTCCAGCCAATGGTCTCGAACCATGTTCCACTTCGTACTGCGCTCTGCGAGATGTATTTGAGGCTTCCCAGCGTCCATCCGGCGCCGAACAGCGAAAGTTGCCGTGGATCAACTGACGACGGGAGATCCCCCGATTCGGTGCCGGATTCCGGCTCGGTCGCATTCGGGTTGAAGCGGGGGCGCAGGGTGATCGGGCCAACGATGATCTCGCGGCCGTCCGAAAACTGACGGGCGCTTTCCACCGTCCACGACTGTGCTTCGAGTGTTTCTACCAGCGAGTGATCGTCAAAGGCGTGAACCTGCGGGTTGAACGAATAGCAAACAGCGTCAAGAAGATCGGTGTCGGGACGCGCCCGGTTGAGCTCCGTGAAGTAGGCATTTGTTCCGGAGGCGATCTGTGCGTTCGGGAAGTGCGTGGCGATAGCTGGTCTGGCCATCTCGACCCATTTCCGGTGTGCCACCTTTTCCGACTCACTGAAGATCAGCCATTCGGCGATGTCGACCTCTGCCCCGGCCAGCTTTGCAGCGGCGTCCGCAAGCTTCTGCTCACATCCGGCCTCGAGGAACAGGGCAACCTGGAGCGGTACGTCCAGCGCTCGAGATTGACCGATCGCCGGATCGATCACATCCTGGTGATCCGGATCGTTCAGGTGGATGTCAACCCGCAGATGACCGAGTTTGAGCTGGCGTGAGCGCTGAATCTCTCGGTCGGTCAGGTCTGAGGTTTCATGAGACATACAAAGGCCTATCGGTGGAATCTGACCCGGAGGGCGATTAACTGGCGTTAGAGACACA
>SLFF01000498.1 GCA_007124395.1 Thermomicrobiaceae bacterium
GGCCGAGACCAGCCGATGATCCGCGGCGAATCGTGCGGCGCAACGACTGCCGTTGCCGCACATCTCGGCCAGATAGCCGTCCGGGTTGAAGAATCGAATCTGCACGGAATCGTCGTCGATCGGGGTCATGATGATGATACCGTCAGCGCCGACCGAGATCCCCCGCTGGCAAAGCCGCTCGGCCATCCAGCTATGATCGAGATCCTCGACATCTTCGCTTGCGAAGACGATGAAATCGTTTCCGGCGCCGCTCATCTTCACAAATGGCAAATGCTTCTGCACGGTTAGCTCCCGGGATTGGGGTCAATCAGATGCGGTATCGCTGCCACCGAGTCTAGCACCATGGATACAATGGCGGACATCCGACCTGTGTATCATCTAGACTTGCGCGGGCAATTGCTCGCCGAAGCACCCTGACCTGAAGGACGGAAGGCCAGATTGACAATGAAGACAGCACTGATTACCGGCATCACCGGACAGGATGGTTCCTACCTCGCCGAGCTTCTGCTCGCCAAAGGGTACCGGGTGGTCGGTATGCAGCGCAGAACCAGCACGGAAACCGTGGGCCGTATCTCTCATCTGCTCGACAGGATCGACCTCGTTCAGGGAGATCTACTCGATCAGCTTTCCCTGATCGATCTGTTCCAGCGGTTTCAGCCAGACGAGGTCTACAATCTGGCTGCCCAATCGTTCGTCCCGACATCCTGGCAACAACCGGTGCTCACTGGAGAGTTCACCGCAATCGGGGTCACACGGATTCTCGAAGCGTTGCGACTGATCAAGCCTGATGCTCGCTTCTACCAGGCGAGCTCGTCGGAGATGTTCGGCAAAGTGCAGGCGGTTCCGCAGGACGAATCGACTCCGTTCTATCCACGCTCGCCATATGGAATTAGCAAGCTCTATGGTCACTGGATAACGATCAACTACCGGGAGAGCTACGATCTCTTCGCCTGTTCCGGAATTCTCTTCAACCACGAGAGCCCGCGACGGGGACTGGAGTTCGTAACCCGGAAGGTCACCCACGGTGCCGCCCGGATCAAACTCGGGCTGACCGATACCCTGGCGCTCGGAAACCTCGACGCCCAGCGAGACTGGGGCTACGCTCCCGACTACGTATATGCGATGTGGCTGATGCTGCAGCAGGACCAGCCCAACGATTTCGTGGTCGCCAGTGGCCGAACCCACACCGTGCAGAAGCTATGCGAACTCGCCTTCGCCGCGGCCGATCTCAACTGGAAAGATCACGTCACCCTCGACGAGCGCTTCCTGCGTCCGGCCGAGGTCGATCTGCTCGTCGGCGACGCTAGCACTGCTCGGAGCCAACTCGGCTGGGAGCCTTCGGTCAGTTTCGAAGAAATGGTCGAGATCATGGTCGACGCCGACATCAAGCTGTTGCGTGGTGAACGGCCTGAAGGGATGCAGCAGGCGATCGGCAGATGATCTATTCCTGCCGCACCTGATCCCACAATCCCTGAGCGGGCACCCGGAGTGCCCGGTTGAATTTGCTCGACGCATTCTCCCAGGCGATCGTTGCCGTCAGTTCAACGATCGCCTCCTGATCGAACTCCGCCCGGAGTCGGTCGAAGAGCGCATCATCGACGTCGCGGTCGGTGAAGGTCATCGCGTCAGCATACTCCAGCGCGACGCGTTCACGAGGGGAGAAGTGATCGCTCGACTCCCACGCATCGAGTGCCTCCAGCTTGTCGTTCGGAACCCCGATCTGTCTGCCCACGGCAGCGTTCAGATCAGCTCAGAACACGCAACCGTTGACAATCGCCACCCGTCGATTGAGTATCGCCACCAGCGCCCCGTCGAGGTGCCCGGACTCGCCGAGACCACGCCACATGCCCTGTGCTCCGTGGAAAACAGACGGGACACGAGCATAAATCTGATGGTTGGCGAGTGGCGCCCCCCACTTCTTCGCCTGGTTTGCGAATACTCGCTGCTCGCGTTCACTCAGCGACTCGATGTCTACTGGATCGACACGCGGCTTCCACATTGCGGGATCGTCAGTCATCGCTCTCGACTATCCTTTCTGTCGATCAGACCCACTTCTGGTACCAGTCCCGTACCCGCCGGAACATATCGATCTGATGCTTCTGCTCCAGAATCGGATGCTTCTCCCGCGGATAGAGCACCATCTCGGTTTCGGCCCCGATCGACATCAGCGCCCGGTGAAAGCCGGTTGCCTGGTTCACCGGCACACGCTGATCGTCTTTCCCGTGGATGATGAAAAGCGGCGTCTTGACGTTCTTCGCGAACGAAATCGGTGAGTGATGTTTCGAACGATGCGGACCCGGCCCATCCCACGGGGCGTCTCCGGCGTAGTCGTTCAGCACGGTGTAGACATCGGTATCCATCGCCATGGCACCCCAGTAGGCGACACCAGCTCCCATGATGCCGGCCTTGAAGCGGTCGGTATGTCCGACACTCCAGGCGGTGAGCAGTCCGCCGCCACTCCAGCCACCGATCCCCAGACGCTCTGGATCGGCGATGCCTCGCTCGATCGCCGCATCGACACCTGACATGATGTCGTCGAATTCCTTGTCGGTAATGTTTCCGTACAGACTGCTGGCGAACGGGTTACCGTGCCCCATCCCACCGCGATAGTTCGGCATGAACACGACATAGCTGTGCATCGCCAGCCACTGCTGCCAGTTGGCTCGCGGATGCAGGTTCCAGCCCATGGTGTATCGACCATAAGGACCACCGTGAATATGGACGATGAACGGGCGCGGGCCATCTCCCGCGTTCGGCGGATAGATCAAGACGCCATCGAGTTCCAGTCCGTCTGGCGCAGTCCAGTGAAATTCTTCCTGCGATCCGAACTCGTATTGATCCAGATCATCATGATGATTACTCACCTGAACCAGTGAGCCGGGTGGCCCGACGAAGACCTCAGACGGCTTCACGTCCGCAGAATAGATCACCGCAAGGTGGGATACCGATCTGTTCTCGGCTCGAAGGCTGACCCCTGCGGTGCTGATGTCGCCCACATTCGGCTGGTAGATCGTCGAACGCTCTCCGCTGACGGGATCGACCCATTCCAGGCGGGTGGTCAGCCCCTGCGCGATCACCAGCACCAGACGTGATTCACCGGGGACGGCAGTTAGGCCGGCAACGCAGGCGGGCTCCTGATCGTCAGGTCCAATCACACGAGATTCCCCAGTGGACAGGTTCACGGCGAAAGCAGTCTGCGCCGAGGTTGTGGCAGCGTGACCAGCAGTGAAGGCAACTTGGTTCCCATCGGCAGTCCAGATAAGGTCAGAGGCCATCCGGTTGGCATCCGCAACGTGTGTCGGTTCGGATTCAGCCCGCCCCATGGTGTAGAGCGCAGTCCGATGCCGCGACTCCAGCTCCGGGGTCGGGCTAGCCAGAAATGCGATGGTGGATGAGTCTGGCGACCATGCCAGATCGAAGACGTGACGATCGCCGCTACTCAGCGCGGTGGCGTCCCCTGAATCGACATCAACGATGTACAACCGGGAGTATGGCCAGCGTTCGCCATAGACATCCGGATCATCCCGCTCGTCCTTGCGCCGCTTGTCCTCGTCGGTGGGTTCATCGGCACTCAGAAAGGCGATCGACTGTCCATCTGGCGACCACGCAAACATGTCGACCGAGGACTTGCGCTCCACCAGCGGTCTGGCCTCACCACCAGCAACCGGCAGCACGTAGATTCCGTTCGTTCCTCGCTCGGATCGATCGGAGAGAAACGCGATCGACTGTCCATCCGGTGCCCATCTCGGGGAGGTGTCATTGCTCTCCCCGAAGGTGAACTGCCGACCCATCTCGGAGCCATCAGCCGACGCAATCCAGAGTGAAGACTCCGGAACGTCTTCCTTCTTGCCATAGGCAGACGCCGTCCAGACAACGAGGTTGCCGTCTGGCGATAGTTGAGGATCAGCCGGAGCCAGCGTCTCGACGATGACCTCTTCGAACGGCCGCTTTTCCTGATTGTCAGACATGGTTTAGCCTCCTGTTTCGCAAAGATCCTGTCAGGTTCTGGTCATCTTCGCACATTAATCCTGATCATTCATGTCACACGCGCGAAATGTACCAGTCCCTGACCCGATAGAGGAGGTCGACCTGATGATCGGCTTCGCGAATCCCGTGCGGCTCTCGCGGATAGGTGACCATTACCGATTCGGTGCCGGTCTCACGCACCGCCCGGTGGTAGCCGATCGCCTGACTGACGGGAACCCGGGCATCGTTTTCGCCATGCAGGATCAACAGCGGAGTGCGAACATTTGACGCGTGGGAGATCGGTGAGTGCTGCATGAACCGGTGCGGGCCGGGACCGTCCCACGGTCTGCCGCCACCCAGATATGACTCGAAGGTTGGTATGTCGCTGGTCATCACCATCATTCCCCAGTCGCTGACACCCGCGCCCATAACGCCGGCGCGGAATCGATTGGTCTGAGTGACGCCCCAGGCAGTCAAAAATCCACCCTGACTCCAGCCGCCAATTCCGAGTCGATCGGGATCGGCGATACCACGCTCGATGGCCGCATCGACGGCGGTCATGACGTCGGTGAACTCCATGTCGCCGACCTGACCATCACCCCACGATGCGAAGGCATCTCCATGCCCCTGCCCGCCACGATAGTTCGGCATCAGCACCGCATAGCCGTGCGCGGCCATGTACTGTGCCCAGTGTGTCGGCGTCAGATTCCAGCCCATCGTGCAGCGTCCATAGGGACCTCCGTGGATCTGCACGATAGTTGGATACGGCTCGGCGACGTCCCCCGATGGCCGGATCAGGATGCCGTCCAGTTCCAGAGCGTCCGAGGACGTCCAGTAGAACGGTTCCTGCTTGCCAAAGGCGAATCCGCAACCCATCAACGGTTGATGATGATCACTGACGCAGCGTTGATTCTCGACCGCCCCAACATGCACCTCTGGAGGCGACGAACCCGTTGACGAGATCGATGCGAGACGCATCTCGCCGTTCCCGTCTGTCTGAGCCGCCCGGGCAAGATGGATATCGCCATCCGGGTAGCGATAGAAGCCCTCACGCGATCCGGTCGATGGGTCGATCAGATCGAGCGTGGTGGTCAGCCCATCGGCTACCGACAACAGGAGTCGATCTGATCCAGTGATCGCACTCAGTCCATTGACGCAGACCGTGACATCCGGGCCGGGGCCGATCCGGACTGGCTCGCCACCACTGGTATCGACCACGTACACCGTCGTGGCTGAGACCGAACTTCGTTGAGAAGTGAGATAGGCGATGCTTTGGCCGTCGACACTCCAGACGATGCTGGAGGGCATCAGCCCGATCGGGCTGCAAAGACTGGAAACGACTCCAGTTTGTAAATTCACAACCGAGACTTCGCTTTGCCCGTGGGACTCATCCTCCGGGGTCGGACTTGTCAGCAGAGCGATCGATCGGCCATCCGGCGACCAGGCGATCTCCCGTACATGCCGTTCGCCGGTATCGAGCGTAGTGACCTCCCCCTGATCGAGGTGCAGCAAGCGAACCCGTCCGAGCGGCCACCACTCCCCGTAAACGTTAGCGTCCATCTCTTGTTCAGGGGCCTCGTCAGCACTGACAAACGCGATCGTCCGGCCGTCGGGCGACCACTCCAGCGCCTGAATCGACGAGTCACTTACGTCGTGCTGGACCGCTTCGCCACCGTCGATCGAAATCGCGAACAGCGATGCTGTACCCCGACTGGCTCGATCTGAGAGAAACGCGATCTGCCGGGAATCCGCGGACCAGCGAGGTGAGACATCGTTGGCTGTTCCAGCGGTGAGTTGCTTGCCCGGCGTGGCGCCATCGGTCGGAGCAATCCAGAGCGCCGACACGGGATGATCTTCAGTCTTTCCGTATGGCGTAGCGCTCCAGATGACCGACATCCCATCCGGTGAGATCTGCAGTTCAGTCGGTCGATGTGAACTGACCAGCGCCTCGGCAATGTGCTTCGGGTCATCCTCACTTGTCATGAAATCGCCTTTCAGTCGCAGGTAACACGGAGAAGGTCTTCACCGATGATGATCTCTCCATCGAACTCGGCGCGGCACTCCTCAATCGTTTGCTCGATCCGGGCACCGAGCAGGAAGTGTGTCAGGACGAGTTTTCTGACTCCCGCCTCCCGCGCGGCCCGGCCAGCATCGGCGGGCGTCGCGTGATGTTCTTTCAGATGCTCGTACAGGTTGGGAAACGCGGGGTTGTTCTCGAACGCCGGCGAGGGAGCCATGCAGACGTCGTGGACCAGCACGTCGGCACCCCGGGCCAACTCCACCAGCGCATCGCAGTAGCAGGTATCCCCAGAATGCACCAGCACCTCACCGGCATGTTCGAACCGCAGCGCATAGGTCAGGGTAGAGTGCACCACCTCGGCAGCCGTGATCCTCAGATCTGGCTCATCCAGCACGACACCTGGTCCGTACTCGGTGATCCCGATATCGGTCATTCCCGCCGGAGCGCGACCCAGCGAGATCCGGTACTCGATATCCGCCTGATACGGCTGCATCAGCACCAGATCGTGAAATGGTCCGGTTCCGGCAGGCCCGTAGACGTGCATCGCGCTCCGTCCCATCGCCCAGGATCCGAGCATGAACTCCGCATAGTCGAGCGTATGATCCGAGTGCAGGTGGGTCAGGATGATCGTATCGATCGTGGTGAGATCGATCCCCGCCTCGAGAAGCCGACGGGTCGTTCCGCCACCGCAGTCGAGGAGGATCGTTCGATCGCCGATTTGCAGCAGTTGTCCAGAATTGGCCCGTTCCAGCGTCGGCCTCGGTGACCCCGTACCGGTAAACAGCATCTCAAGTTGACTCACACGTACCTCCAGTAGCAATCCGGGTAATCTGGGCGGCAGTGTAGCCGGTTGCGCAGGCGGACGGAATACCCTAGGCTGCAAGTTAGCAATCCACGTTGGAGTCAGACAAATCCTGGAGGAATCGATGTCCGCACCATCACACCCGATACCTGTTGAACTCTTGCTCAGCCGTCCCGTGAAACAGCTCTGCTCGGCAATCTATGTCTCCGGCCGGAAGCCTTCTGACGCCCTGAAGGAGAGCGCCCTCTGGTGGCGTGGAGTGGGTGACTTTCTTCGGGAGCGCGTCGAGATCAGTGTCGACGAATCCACCCACACCGTCAGCATGATGCTGATTCTCGACGAAATCGCCGTTCCGCAGTTGATCGAGGCATACAAGAAAGACTATCCCGATTTCGATGCTGACTGGGCGGCCGAAGCAGCCCGTCTGATCGAGCTCGGCGCCATCACCCGGCGGGCCAGACACCATGGAGACCAGGGTTGTGCCATTCTTCCGCTTGACCGGAACGACCGCGAGCTGCACTTCACCCCGGTCGAGCTCAGTTCATCACTACCGGATGCCGAAACGACTCGCTGGCCGATGGGCGATGCACCGAACCCGGAGGCTCCCTCCCCGAGCATCGACAAGGCGCAGGCAGACGCCGCCACCGACGCAGCCTTCGCCGATCCGGATGCACACACCGCAGCGTTCGTGGCGCTGTATCAGGGTGAGGTCATCGCCGAAGGCTATGCGCCCGGAATCCACAAAGACATGCAGCTCGAGAGCTGGTCGATGGGCAAATCGGTAACCGGCACGATGATCGGGATGCTGATTCATCAGGGGCACTTCGAGCTGGATGATCCGGCACCGCTGGCAGAGTGGAAGAACCCGGATGACCCTCGACGGGAGATCACGATCCGACAGCTGATGCAGATGAGCAGTGGGCTGAAGTGTTCCGGGCACAATGAATCACGCAATACCTGGGAACTCGGTGTGGCCGATCATTTCTGGCCGTACTACGAAGCGATCAACGTCTTCGATTTCATGCTCAATCGCCCGCTGGAGCATCCACCGGGGACGGTTGGCCGCTATCGCAACAGCGATCCACTGTCACTCGGAGCGCTGGTGCGTCGAACCGTAGAAGGTACGGGCGAAGAGTATCTCTCCTGGCCGCAGCGTGAGCTGTTCGACAAGATCGGTATCCGCAAGCAGATCATGGAGACCGATCTCTGGGGCAACTTCATTCTGACCGGGTTCGATTACGGGACCGCCCGTAACTGGGCACGACTGGGGCAGCTCTATCTACAGGACGGTGTCTGGAACGGGGAGCGCATACTGGCCGAGGGCTGGGCTGATTTTGTGAGCTCGCCTGGGCCAGCCTGGGAGATTCCGGAATACGGTGGACAGGTCTGGCTGAACAAGCCGGGCAAAGAGCCGAACCTGCCTGCGGATGCGTACTGGTTCGGCGGGCTGGGTCTCCAGAGGGTGATCATCGTGCCGTCGCTCGATCTGGTCGTGGTCCGGCTCGGGCATCTCCGGGCAATGCGGCCGATCGAAGGCGAAGAGCCAGGCCCAGCCGAGATCTGCCTGGGTAACGCGCTTGGAGAACTGCGCAAAGCGATTGGGCGGTAACGCCAGGCGTCGGGCCATCAAAACGTGTCATTTCGAGCTTGTCGAGAAATCCCTGACTTCCGCCGCGAATACGCTTGACCAAAGGCGGATCGCTGCGAAACATCTCAGATCCCTCGGCTCCGCTCGGGATGACACGAAGCCTAGGCCCAGTTCGCTAGTCATCATCCCCGGGGGCGTAGGCGTGGCTGTCACGCATGGACCAGCCGCGGATCTGGGCGGAGATAAGCCGCGAGTAGAACCCATCCAGCGCCAGCAGCTCGTGATGGGTGCCGGACTCGACGACATGGCCCTGATCCAGCACCAGAATCCGGTCTGCGCTTCGAATCGTCGACAGCCGATGGGCAATCACAACCGTAGTTCGACCCTCACGCAAGGTCTCCAGCGCGTTGCGCACTTCCAGCTCGTTAACCGCATCGAGGTGCGATGTCGCTTCGTCCAGAATCAGGATCGGCGCGTCTTCGAGCAGTGCCCGGGCGATTGCCATGCGCTGGCGCTGTCCGCCAGAGAGCTGCATGCCACGCTCGCCAACTTGCGTCTCGTACCCGTCGGGCAGATCCACCGCGAACTCATGGACATTGGCCTGTCTGGCGGCTGCGTAGACCTCTTCATCGGTCGCTTCTGGATTGCCAATTCGCAGGTTCTCGAACAGCGTGCCGCGGAACAGGTAGGTATCCTGCGCCACAAGGCTGATCTGACGACGTAGCTCATCGAGTTTGAAATCGCGGATGTCCCGGTCACCGATGGTGATCCGGCCTTCCTGCGGGTCCCAGTAGCGGAGCAGCATGTGCGCGATCGTCGACTTTCCGGCCCCCGAGCTACCAACCAGTGCCACCGTTTGTCCAGTATCGACCCGGAAGTCGATGTCCTTCAACGCTGGCGATTCAGCCGGTCCATACCGGAATGTCACGTTCTCGAAGGCAATCGCATGGGACGGCAGACTCTCGCCCTGAGCCAGAACCCCGGGGCCGTCGTCCACCGGAACCGGCTCGTCCTCGATCGCGAAGTAACGACGCGCCGCCGCCACCGTCTCCGAGAGCTCTTTGATGACAATCGCTATGCTCGCGACTGGCCCAAACGCCGAGAGCGCCAGAAGTGTTGCCAGTGGCAACATCGTCCGCTCCAGCACGCCATTGCTGACGAACCAGGCACCCAGCGCCAGAACTGCCAAGGAACCGAGCGCCGTGAGACCTTCCACCGACGACATCTGGATCGACTGCTGCCGCAGGAAGTGGTGCTTGGTGGTTGCCAGGTGGTTGCCGAGCTTCCGGATCTCTTCCTGTCGCTCATCGCCGTAGTCGAAGGCGACGATCGTCCGGAGCCCCTGCACGCTATCGACCGAATGCGAGTTCACCACCGCGGTCTGCTCGCGCAGCTCTTCTCCGAGGTGATCGAGCTTCCGACGAGCCATCGCCGGGGTCAGCGCCACGGCCAGAAGGAACGGCAACAGAATCAGCGCCAGGCCGGGATGGA
>SLFF01000360.1 GCA_007124395.1 Thermomicrobiaceae bacterium
CACCGCGCCGGGCGAGCAGGATCAGATGTCCGGGGAGTTCGCACTGATATTCCTCGTCGTACCGGCCGATGACATCCCAGGCCATCGTGTCGGCTCCGACGGCAATCACGCCCTGATCGGCCAGCCACTCCGAGGCAGCCGCCGAAACGCCGGGACCTGCCAGATAGGCGGTTTCGTCGTCCCAGCGCAGGGCGTTGCCGGTCCGCACCAGGACCGTGCTGCCGGGCTCGATGGTCAGATTCTGATCTCTGACGCAGGCTTCAATCTCGTCCAGGCTGATCAGATAGCCGAGATCGAGTTTCTCGATACCGAGAAGCCGGGGAACATCCAGCAGTACAGCCGGTCCAACGATCGGGGGGACTTCTTCGATGCCGTGTTTCCGGAACCCGCCGTTTTTCTCCACGTCGGCAACGGAAACGCCGCCGCACAGAGTGAGGTGTTCGGCCTGGTGACAGAGCGCGTCTATGTGGGTACCGGCGTGTTCCATACAGACGATCATCCCGGACGCGCTGGATCGGACTCCCTGGTCCGGGTTGTAGGTATCGCTGTGTCTCCGATGGAGTGCATAGTAGTAGCCGGGTTTGTGACTGTCGATCACGGGCATGTCGGTTGTCCTGGGTTGCTCCAGGTCGTAGATATGTCGGTCCGACACCGGTGTACCAATCCCTTCGTGAACGTGGGGACAGCGCCTGATCTCTCGCGTATTCTGGTTGCCGCGTTGCATGGAACTATCCTAGCAGGTCGGTGCGCTGGAAGGAGCGGGATTGGACGATCGGCACCGCTGCGAATCGCCCGGTATGATTCAGGCGAACAGGACTGCGCCGTTCTTCGACAGAGTGAGGCAATGCAACAGCAGCAACTGATCCTCGATGGTCGATATGAGCTGCGACATCAGATCGGCGAGGGCGGCTTCAGCCGGGCGTACCTTGCCCACGATCACCGGCTCGGGCGAGACGTCGTCGCGAAGATTCTGCGCGTCGAACTTTCAACCGATGCCGCAACGCTGCAACGGTTCGAGCGCGAGGCGAAGATCGCCGCCTCCGTGAGCGGTCCGAACATCGTCGATGTCTACGACTACGGCATGACCAATGGCCAGCCGGTGATCATCTCCCAGTTGATCAGTGGGGTCGACCTCTCCAGGGTGATTCGTGCGGAGACCGGGCTGCGGTACGAAGATGCGATCGACATCATGCTCGATGTGCTGGGTGGGCTGGAGACGCTGCACCGGGCCGGCATCCAGCATCGGGACATCAAGCCGCAGAACATCCTGATTCCGAAATGGGATGCCCCGGCCAAGCTGACCGACTTCGGAATTTCTCGAAGCTCCAACGATCCGAGTTTAACCGATCCGGGAACCGTGCTGGGCAGCCCGATCTACATGTCCCCGGAGCAGATCGATGGTCGACCTGTGACGATCGCCACTGACATTTACTCTGCGTCCGTGGTGATGTTCGAGCTGGTAACCGGGCGTCCACCGTTCCGGGGCGAATCTGGCTCACAGGTGATGATTCAGCACTTGCAGAAGAGCCCACCAGCTCCACGCAGCCTGAAGCCGGAGATTCCGCTTCAACTGGAGCGGATTATTCTCAAGGGACTGGAGAAAGATCCGACTGCTCGTTTCCGATCGGCCAGAGAGATGGCAGACGCGCTTGTCGCGGTGCGCAATGCGCCGTCGGCAGGGGCAGGTCCGACCTATGAGCCAGACCGGACGCGGTATATGCCAGCGGACGATCAGGTCACGGTGATTTCGAAAATGCCCGAGCGCCGGGAAGCGCCAGTTCAGAAGCGTGATCAGGCGCCAGCTCCGAGGCCACAGGTGGGCAGGAAGCGCGGATTTCAGCGAGAACGCAAGCAGGTTCCGTTCCGGAATCCGGCCGCGAGTCGCTCAACCTCGAAACGATCATGGCTGGATATCCGGATGCGCAAAATCCCACGCTATCCGGTGATCATCATGCTCGTGTTGCTGATCGCCGTGCTTCTGCTTGCCGCGATCCAGGGTACCTGATGTAGCTATCGGTTCCATATCCGCTGCGCCAGCGTCGGTTTATCTGACTTTTCTCCGGATTCCTTCGCCTGTCGCTCGGCTCGCTGCAGTCCACGTTTCACCAGTTGGGTCCCTGCCCAGCGCAACGGCTCCATCTCCCAGTCAGGCGAATGGTGACTGGCCATTGGGAGTACCGTCAGTTCCGTGACGCGATCCAGAATCTGATCGGCCAGCATTCGGCCACCGAGGTTCGATGTGGCGACGCCTTCTCCCGTGTAGCCGCGGGTTGAGGCGATCCCTGTCTCCCGGTCGTAGCGCATCGTCGGCATCCGGTCTCTCGGGACTCCGAAAACGCCTCCCCAGGCGTGGGTAAAGCTGATCCCGTGCAGTCTCAACAGTGGAAACCACTCGCGCGCTGAGGTTCTGGCGTGGGCAAAGATCTCCTCTTGCTGATCGAGATCATCGGTAATCTTCGACCGAAACGGGTTAACCGCTCGATAAGCCCCGAAGGCGATGCGCCCATCCCGGGTGTGGTTCAGATAGCCACCGTTTGTTCCCGGGCCGGTGATGACCTGACGGTTTCCCCATCCAATTTGCGCCCAGAGTTCATCCGGGAGTGGCTCCGTTACTACCATATGCGAGGTCATCGGCATGATCTGCCGGCCGACCTGTGGCAGCTGGGAAAGATAGGCTTCGCCGGCCAGCACGAGCGTCTCGGCCCAGACGTCTCCTCGCTCTGTTTTCAGTCGGGGACGTGGTTGCGTTTCGTAGCCAGTCACCGCGGTCTGTTCGAAGATCGTCACTCCGAGCTTCTCCACGGCACGAGCCAGACCCCGGGCCAGCGCCGCCGGTTGCACCGAGGCGCCGTTCCTGTTCCAGAGTGCAGCCTGAACGTTGGAGACCCGGATGTCCTGTCTGAGCTCCGGACCACTGACGATCCTGAAGTCGGCTTCCTGTCCGATCTCGGTCAGAGTGTCCAGATGTTCGTGGATCTCTGGCACCTGGTGCGGTGAGCGAGCGATGTCGAACGTGCCTGTCTTCGCGTAGTGGGCGTCGATGCCTTCGCTCTCGCACACCGAGCCGATCTCATTGACCGATTGGACCATCTGCTCCTGAATCGATCTGGCAGTTTCGGGCCCATAATTGTCGATCAATGAGCGAAGCGGGTAGGGAAATTCAGCAACGCACCAGCCACCGTTGCGGCCCGAGGCTCCGAATCCTGCGATTTCTTTTTCCAGGATCACAATACGGAGCGATGGATCCTGCTTGATCAGGTAGTAGGCCGTCCAGAGACCAGAGAACCCGGCGCCGAGGATCGCGATATCGGCGTGAATCGATCCATCGATTCCCGGCCGCGGCGTGAGATCGTCTCCAGATGTTTCGAGCCAGAAGCTGAAACCGCTATAGTCCTTCATCGGGCGTTCCCCCTGATCTGTGGTGGTGCATGATCTGACCCTTGCATTCTGCCGTGTTCCAGTGAGTTCCGCAATCTGCTATCCACGCGCGGAAAATGGGTTTACGAACCGGGCAGGAGTATCTAGACTGTTGCACGGAACAGGTTGCGGTGTAGGAGAAGGTGATCTGGTCAATGGTGACCGAGCAGGAAGCAGCCCGGCTGCTGAACACGATGGCCATGGCAATCAACAACAAAGACCTCCCAACACTCGTTTCATGTTTCCATTCGGACTACGAAAGTATCCAGCCAGTGCATCCCGAGCGATCGTTTCGCGGTCAGCAACGGGTGGGCGAGAACTGGAACTGGGTCTTCCAGCGATTCGACGCGTTCAACGCCCGAATCATTGATTTTTCGGTCCGGGAGAACACGATCTGGTCCGAATGGATCTGGCACGGAACTGACGATACCGAGGACGACATCGTTGTCCGTGGGGTGATGATCCTGACCGTCGATACAGGCTGCTTCCGTGCGGGACGCCTCTACATGGAACCTGTTCGATCCTGAACGCGGTATCCTCACGGGTGACATGCGTCGGCATGACCATTGACCGGCGCATCTGACGATTCGAGTGCATTCTGGACTGGTTGAAACATGAGTAACCAACACAACGAGAGCGGCAACTGGTTGCAGCGAATTTTCGGGCCCGGATCCGACTCCGAGTACGATTCGGAGCCGGAGACCTCGAGTTCCCCAGTTCCTGCCGGCCCGCCAGGGCGCGCGTTCATCTATACCCGGCCACAGCGAAATGAGAAGGGCGAGCTGGTTGACGACAATGGCAATCAGGTCGATCGGTGTCAGGAGTATGCCCGGGTGAATGGCTATCGAGTAACCCGAATTCTGCAGGAAGACGAGCACGGGCCGGAAGATGAGCGCGACGAACTCAAAGCGCTTCGAACGGCGATGTGGAAACGACAGTTCGACATTCTGATCACCCCGCGACCGGAGACGCTGTACTACGACACGAATAGGCTGGTCAGTCTTACGCGTGAACTTTCGATGCTCGACGCCCGGCTGGAGTTCGTTGACGTCGATCTCAATTCCTATGAGCTGGACGAAGATCGGGAATGAGCTGACCTCAATCAATCGAGAAACATTCGGAGGAAGGACAGAAACTGTGGGAATCGACGTCGACAAGGGGCCGTATCTCCTGATGGCTGTGCTCTGCCAGCGTGCCGATCAGGACCAGTATGGCTCGTTTAATGTCATCAACGTGCTCGAGCAGCTCGTCGTTGGAAGTGACGACCCCGGCGCACCGGAGGAGTTCCCGGGATTCCGACTGGAGTCGCAACTGGTGGTGTCGCTGGCGTCAGGGGAGTTTCGTGGCGATGCGGTGATCAGCATTGTGCCGACGGACCCAGCACTGAAGAAGCTGGAGGCGGTCTCTCAGGAGGTCCGGTTCAGTGGGGAAGATCATCGAGTGACGATCGTCTCCAACGTCAGCCTGGACGTCGAGCACACCGGGGTCTACTGGTTCAATGTGCTGCTGAATGACAAGTCGATCTGCTGGATCCCGCTCCGGATCGGCTATCATCGCGGTCATCAGGAGCCCTGGTTGAACCTGACGCCGAATTAGCCGGACTACTGCTGGCTCAGCGGATCAGGTCCACGATGATCTGCTGAGTCGGCATCCACACATTCTCGGTAACCCATATAGCCATGATGATGATCAGCGTAATAGCGGTCGGAATACCGACGACCCAGAGCGCTGAGCTCAGCAATTGCCGGGAGAGTGGGTGGGTTTCGGCGCCAGCCGCGTTTCCTGAGCGCGCTGCGGCGGCCACCATGATGGGGGCAGTATCGCCTTTCGCCCAGTTCGGATCTGCCCGCCGAAACCAGTCGCAGGTCGGATACTCACCGGAACGGCAGAGTTCCTGTGCCTGCCGAAAACTGACGTGGGCATCGAGCTCGCCCACAGCGCAGACCGGCAAGCGCTCCCGGCCACTGAGTGACTGTCCTGGTCTCAATTGTGGGAGCCGGTAGTAGGGGCAGACACGCCGGAGTGGAATCTGCTTGCGGGATTGTGTGAACACCTTTTCGACCACCATCGTACTCGTGCGCCAGCGGCTTCGCTGTCGGTAATCATAATCTTCTGGTGTAGCCGCGTGTACCACCGAAAGTCCGGGATCGTTCAGAAACGTTCCAGAACCACGCAAAACGCTTGCGTTTACGCGCGATGGTAGGATTCGGACTGATAGCAGACCGGTACAATACGCAAGCTGGGAAGCAGGTGTGGGCATTCCCTATGAGTAGCGCTTCGAGAACGATTGAGGATCACGTTCGTGCGTCGCTCGCGTTCATCTCTCATCCATCTGATCGAGCATTAATCATCGGGCTTTCTGGCGGGCTGGACTCGCAAGTGCTGGCCCATTCGCTGTTGCAGATCTCCGCAAATGACGGCCCGCCACTGTTGGCAGTTCATGTCGACCACGGGATGCGTCCAGAGTCGGGTGACGACGCGCAACGCGTGCAAGCGCTGTGTGAGGCGTGGGATTTGCCCTGCACGCTGGTTGAAGTGGACATCAGTCAATGGGATACCGTGCTGAAGCAGGGGGCAGAATCGGCCGCCCGGCACGCACGCTATGCGGCGCTGGCACGTGCCGCACTCAACCACGACTCCGACATCATTGCCACGGCACATCATCTGGATGATCAACTCGAGACCGTTCTGTTGCGGATGATCAGCGGAAGCGGACTGGAAGGCATGAGTGGGATGGCGCGTCTCACGCGGAGGCTGATTCCGCTGGATCCTGGTCGACCACCAATGCGTCGCCTGAAGGTGTTCCGACCGCTTCTGGGATTGGCTCGCGCCGATCTCGAGACGTATGCCCGGGAAGCTGGAATCGATCCGATCCACGACCCGACCAATGATTCGAACGCCTACCGACGCAATGCGATCCGGCAGACAGTGATACCGGCGATGGAAGCTATCGAACCATCTGTCCGGGAATCTACAGCCCGAACCTGTGAGCTGTTGCAAGATGATGCGGACTTCATTTCCGCGGCGGTGGATAGTGCATTCAATGAAATCGTGGCCAACCGGGCAGGGGTGTGGACGGTCGAGCGGAAACTGTTCCGGGAATCACACCCGTCGATACAGCGGCGGGTTCTCTTCAGGATCATCGATGGTGTGCTCGGAAGCCGCGCCAGGCTGCGTCATGAGCGGCTCGAAGCCTTGCGCAATGCCGCACTGGATGGGCAACCGGGCAAGGTGATCGAACTGGCGGACGGACTGGTCGGCTATGTCGACTATGATCGCCTGGCTATCGGGTTTGCCGATACGCTGGAAGATGACCTCCGACGGCTCGCCTGGGTTCCATTGCTCGAACCCGGCACCGAGCTCGAGTTGTCTGGCGATGTAGATATTCCGCTGACGAATGGATGGCGTATCCGCGGTCATGTTGAGTCCGACGAAACCTTACTTCTGCGCAATCGTCATGATGGTGACCGCACGCGGGTTCGCGGCCGTGAGATCAAACTTCAGGACTGGCTTGTCAATCAGAAGGTCCCCCGATACCTGCGAGACTGGCTTCCGGTCGTCGCCAATGCCGAAGATGTGCGCTGGGTGATCGGGCTGGATATCATGGCCTACCCGGAGACTCGGGGTGGGGTACAACTTCATCTGGAACTGGACATGAACGGTTCCACTGTTCGGGAATAACCGCGGAAGGGCAATCGGACGATGTCGCTGAATGACTCGGTTTTCCACGAGGGTCTGGAGCGGGTGCTGATTGACGAAGATCGCCTCGCCGCCCGAGTGCAGGAGTTAGGTGTTGAAGTTGGGCGCGCATATGAGGGTCGGCACCCAATACTTGTCGGTGTCCTGACCGGTGCCTTCATCTTCATGAGCGATCTGAGCCGGCAGATGGAACTCCCGCTCGACGTCGATTTCATGGCGGTGTCTTCCTACGGTGACGCCACGGAATCATCCGGGGTTGTGCGTATCCTGAAGGATCTGAACTCGTCGATCGAAGGTCGTGACCTCTTGATCGTAGAGGACATTATCGATAGCGGGCTGACGCTGCAGTACCTCATTGATACGCTGCAGCGACGCAACCCGGCCAGCATTCGTGTCGTGGCACTGCTGCGTAAAGAGAAGCCAGACGCGATCGATGTGCCGGTGGACTGGGTCGGATTCGAGATCCCCGATGAGTTCGTTGTGGGCTATGGTCTGGACAAGGCTGGCCGTTATCGAAATCTGCCGTTCATCGGGATTGCTCGCACGCCATAACGCTCGTCGCTCTTCGCCAGTATTCCCCCTGTGGAGCTGCCGATTTGAGCCACCCAGGACTATCAGATTGACAGAATCTGTTTGATATAATTCCGGCACTTACCGAGCCTTCTACGTTGCGGCTCCCTTTCCACCTGAATAGAACGCCACTGCGCGTTCGGAGGGCATTGCATGACGGAGAACAAGTGGCTACGGAACGGCTTCGTCTGGATCGTCCTGTTGATCGCGGTGATCGCCCTCTGGTTTGCCTTCATGGGCGGTGGGGACGACACCCAGGCGCGTAGCTGGTCCGAGCTTGCCGCTGATATTCGTGCCGGCCAGATTGAAGCACTCGAGATGACCGAGGGCTCCAGCCAGGTGACGGCAATCTACCACTCTGAATCAGAATCTCCGGCTGAAACCCGATTGCCACCGGAAGTTTCGATTAATGAGCAACTGACGGCGTTTGGCATTGATCCAAGCGAAGTGACGATCAACACCTCCTCGTCCAGCAACTGGGGAGCCTACTTCCCGTGGTTGATCATCCTGGTGCCAATGGTGCTGCTGATCGGCGTCTTTATCTACATGATGCGGCAGTCTCAGGGCGCCAACAATCAGGCGATGTCCTTCGGCAAGAGCCGGGCACGAATGTTTACCGGTACCAAGCCGTCGGTGACGTTTAGCGATGTTGCCGGTGTGGATGAGGCCAAAGAGGAACTGGCAGAAGTTGTCGACTTCCTCAAGTATCCTGAAAAATTCGCATCCCTCGGTGCCCGGATTCCCAGTGGTGTGCTGCTGGTAGGCCCGCCAGGGACCGGAAAGACGCTACTCTCACGAGCGGTGGCCGGTGAGGCTGGTGTGCCGTTCTTCAGCATCAGCGGGTCCGAATTCGTTGAAATGTTTGTTGGCGTGGGTGCCAGCCGAGTGCGTGATCTGTTCGATCAGGCCAAGCGGAACGCGCCCTGTATCGTCTTCGTTGATGAGATCGATGCCGTTGGCCGCCAGCGCGGCGCGGGCCTCGGCGGTAGCCACGACGAGCGCGAACAGACCCTGAACCAGATACTGGTTGAGATGGACGGCTTCGACAGCACCACGAACATCATCGTGATTGCGGCAACGAACCGGCCAGACGTGCTTGATCCTGCACTGCTTCGACCCGGACGATTCGACCGTCAGGTGATTCTCGATCGGCCTGACATCAAGGGCCGGCAGCAGATTCTCGAAGTACACAGCCGTGGCAAGCCACTGGACGGCGATGTCGATATCGAGCGACTGGCTCGCCAGACGCCCGGATTCTCCGGTGCCGACCTTGAAAACCTCGTCAACGAAGCGGCGATTCTGGCGGGACGACGGAACAAGAAGACCGTCGGTCGTCAGGAACTGACCGAGGCGATCGATCGAGTTATCGCCGGGCCGGAGCGCAAGAGCCGGGTTATCACCGAACGTGAGAAGGTACTGACTGCGTACCATGAAGCTGGTCACGCTCTGGTGGCCAGAATGCTGCCGTATGCTGACCCGGTTATGAAGGTATCGATCGTGGCTCGCGGGATGATGGGTGGCTACACCCGGATTCTCCCGGAAGAGGAGCGCTTCTTCTGGACGCGCCGACAGTTCGAAGCTCAGATCGCCGTGGCGATGGCCGGGCAGGTTGCTGAAGAGCTGATCTACGGTGAGAAATCGACCGGTGCCTCGAACGACATTCAGCAGGCAACGAGCCTGGCTCGCCGGATGGTCACCGAGTATGGGATGAGTCCGAAACTCGGGCCGCTGGCCTTTGGCCGGAAAGACGAGATGGTGTTCCTCGGTCGGGAAATAAGCGAGCAGCGTAATTACAGCGATCAGGTGGCGTTCGAGATCGACCAGGAGATCCGCGGGATCATCGACGAAGCGTATACGACGGCCCGCGAGATCCTGACCGACAATCGCGATGAACTGGATGCAATTACCTGGTTGTTGATCGAGCGTGAGACGATCGAGGGGCCAGAGATGGAAGCCCTGTTCTCCGAGCCACGGCCCAAGCCGGAAGTTACCGGACCGGTATTGCCGCACCCGAATGATCCTGTTCCGGAAGCGGAAGCGGAAGGCGAGGATGAGGAAGAAGAAGGTCCATCCGCTGCGCCAGGGTTCAGTCCACAGCCAGTGTCCTGAGATCGCTGAGCAGCAATCACGGAAAGAGAATGAGCGACCCCAATTTGCCGGGGTCGC
>SLFF01000332.1 GCA_007124395.1 Thermomicrobiaceae bacterium
AGCGCCAGGATGTCGAACGGGTTGATCGCTTTGCGGATCTGGAGTGTGCCGGTCTCTTCATCGACTTCGAGAAACATCGCATCGCCAGGCTGCAGACCGATGAGCTCTCGATACCGCTTTGGAATGCTGATTCGGCCTTTGCTGTCGATTTTCAGTGGGGTAATCATCGTCTGATCCTCCGTTGATTAAGTGGGACGGTCCCACCAGTATTGCTGGCAGGACCGTTTCTGTCAACGAAGCGTGGAATGGGGCTACTGTCCACCACCCACACCGACCGGCTGCCGGGGGGTGGGAGCTCGCTGAGATTCCATTGCCAGTGTCTGGTAGCCGGAAACGCGCAGCAGGCGCAAGCCGTTGAGGACCACGATGATCGTGCTGCCTTCGTGCCCGATGACGCCGACCGGCAGCGGCACCTGACCAGCCAGGGTGAAGACCACCAGAACCACGATCACGGTTAGCGCGAACGCGATATTCTGACGAATCGTCCGGCGGGCGCGTCTGGAGAGCTCGATCGCGTAGGGCAGACGCTTCAGATCGTCGGCCATCAGCACCACATCGGCGGTCTCCAGCGCAACATCGGTCCCGGCCGCGCCCATCGCCACGCCAACCGTCGCGGTTGCCAGCGCGGGAGCGTCGTTGACTCCATCGCCAACCATCGCTACGGTGTGGCCAGCCTCTTCCAGTTCACGGATCACATCCAGCTTCTGCTCCGGAAGCAGCCCGGCACGCCACTCGTCGATGCCGACCTGTCTGGCGATAGCCTGCGCGGCCAGCTCGTTGTCCCCGGTGAGAATCATCGTGCGCTTGATGCCGAGTCGCTTCAATGCCTGAACCACCGCTGGCGCGTCTGGCCGGATGACGTCTGCCACCGCAACCATCCCGAGTACCCGATCCGTCGCTACATACATCACGGTCTTGCCATCGGCCCGGAGGTTGTCGGCCTGACGCTGAACGCTGTCCGGCAGGGCAATGCCGTCGTACTCCAGCATTGCCTCATTCCCGATCCGGACCGGGGTTTGCTCCACGGTGGCCCGGATCCCTCGTCCGGTGACGGCCTCCAGGTCAACGGTCTGGCCATCTGGAACCGCCGGAACGCCCGATTTATCGGCATAACCAACAATCGCGTCAGCCAGTGGATGTTCGGACATTCGCTCCACCGCGGCGGCATAGCGGAGCAGCTCATGCTCGGAGACACCAGGTTCGGCGATGACGTTGGTTACCTGTGGCTTGCCTTCGGTCAGCGTGCCGGTCTTGTCGAACGCCACTACATCGACGATTCCGGCGTTCTCCAGATGAACCGCTCCCTTAAAGAGCACATTCATCCGGGCTGCGTTGGCCAGTGCCGAGAGGATCGACGCCGGTGTGGAGATGATCAATGCACAGGGCGAGGCAACCACCAGCAGCGTCATCGCCCGGTAGAACATCTCGTTGAAGTCCTGCCCCAGCGCCAGCACTGGAATTGCCACCAGGAGCGCCGAGGCAACGATCACACCGATCGCGTAGGGGCCTTCGAACCGGTCGGTAAACCGTTGCGCCCGGGATTGCTGGGAACGCGCTTCCTCAACGATCCGGATGATCTTCGAGAGCGTCGATTCCTGAGATGGTCGCTCTACCCGGATACGAAGATAGCCGTTGCCGTTGACCGTTCCGGCGAAAACCTGGTCCCCGACCGCCTTTTCGACTCCGATCGATTCCCCGGTGATCGCCGATTCGTCGATGGCCGAGCTGCCGGATCGCACGGAGCCGTCGACAGGGACTCGTTCACCCGGCCGGGTGATCACGATATCGCCGATCGCCAGCTGCTCCACGGGAACGAGAACCTCTTCGCCGTCGCGCAGCACGGTTGCCTCGTCCGGGCTGAGCTCCATCAGCGCCCGCACGGCCCGGTGGGTTCGGCCCAGTGCGTAGTGCTCCAGCGCATTACCCAGCGAGAACAGGAAGAGCAGCACGCCACCCTCGGCCCAGCCACCGATCGTGGCGGCACCGATTGCCGCCGTGACCATCAGCAGATCGATATCCACGTGTTTCTGGAGGAGTTCCCTGATCGCCTGGTAGGTCGCATAGGTGCCACCGAAGAGGTAGGTGAGGATGTACAGCCCCAGCTGGGTGCGATCCGAGATCAGATCGAGCATCCCCAGGCTCCACCCGCTGACCAGGAAGATACCGGTCAGGGCGGTAGCGATCATCAGGCTATGCTGATACAGCCAGGATCGCTGCTCCTCTGAGTCGTCGTTCTGGGAGAGGGTCTGTTCGCGCGCCATTGATCGCTGCTTTCGGTTATGACAATGACTACCAGTTGAGAATAAGTCTCATTACTATGCTAGCTTAGCGTCTCGGACAGCGGGAGTCAACCGTCACGATCAACATCGCTGGAGTCTCATCACGGAGGCGTCTGTTGTTCAGCTCGTGGTGTCACAGAAGGGTAACAGGTTCGGTGCCCGCCCGGGGTGCGGAGTAGCACGTGAGGCGGTTGGGCGGGCACCGCGGAAGCTGGCGGATTCAGCTTTGCTCTTCATG
>SLFF01000236.1 GCA_007124395.1 Thermomicrobiaceae bacterium
TACACCATGTACGAGATGCCGCTTAGATGGTGGATTCCCGAAGATCAGACCTACCGCGGGTTCGCGATTGCCCCTGAGGTTCGCACTGAGTGGCGACAGAACCTCCAGACCGACGATCCGCCGCCATACTCGATCTTCGATGTAATCGGGAGCATCGGACGCAGCGCTGCCTCACTCCGCGATCCAGAACAGCAGGCGAGTCTGTTCCGATTGATCGTCCATCGGGAGCTCAGCGCGCCGATCGGCTCCTACACGATGCGGGTCTACGTTCACGACGATTACCGGCAGGATTTCGAACGCATCCGATACGCTGATTCAGTCTGACGGGAGAACCATGCAGGAACAGGATCACCAGTCATCTGAACATCAGGTAGCTCCGGAGCAATCGATGCTGGAGCGGAGCGTCGACCTGACGCGCTTGCCAATCGAAGCCATTGGCTGGCTGATCGTGTTGGCTCTCGGATTCGGGATTCGGTTGATCGGACTGAGCGCCTGGCCACTCTCGGCGGGAGAGACAGCGATCGCGAGTGATGCCTGGGCACTGGTTCAGGGGAATGATCTGTCTTCGGTTGCAGACGCACACCCGGCACTGGTGCAACTTACCGCATTGATGCTCATGATGTTTGGCGATAGTGATCAGATCGTCCGGCTCGTGCCGTTGCTGGGCAGTGCGGTGCTGATCGGAGCCTTGATCGGTCTGCGGCACTGGTTCGGCCAGATTCCGGCGCTCTGTATCGGGATGGTCTGGGCAGTCTCACCAGTGATGACGCTCAGTGCAATGCGTCTCGATAGTGGCGTGATCCTCATCGCTGCGGCCATGATTGCCCTGATTCTGACGACGCTCACGAGCGTCGAGCCGACGCCCGGCCGGGCCGGGCTGCTCGGCGTGACGGTCGCGATCGGCCTGACGGTCAGCCCGCTTGCCTGGCTGGTGCTTCCGATCACGATTCTGCCCGCTATGCTGCTGATTGGCGACGCCCGACTAGGTGGAAAAGGCGCCTACGCAGCCGGCGGCTTCGGGATTACCCTGATCGCGATCACCACCTGGTTCGGAATGAGGCCGCTGGCCACCCTCGACTTCTTCTCGGAGAGTATGCGCCAGCTTGGAGCCAACTATCTGTCCGGCACCGGCAGCACCTGGGAGGTTCCGCTCGTCGTCATGATCATCGATGAACCGCTGGTGGGGTTGCTGGCGATCACGGGTCTGATGATGATCGCGGCTGGCTGGTCATCGAAAGCGGCCGTGCACCCGGCGGTCTACTTCAGCTGCGTAGCCTGGGCAATTCCGATGTTCGCACTCGGCGTGCTAAGCGGATCCAGCGGACCGGAACGTCATACGATCGGCGTCTTTCCACTCATTCTCGTGGCGGGCCTCGGCCTGGCAATGCTTGTCGAACGCGCCAGGGGCCTCGACTGGTCCCGGGGACGTCCCGCGATCTGGGCGGCAGTCGGGCTAGCTCTACTGGTGGCGATCTTCCGGTTCGGGGAGTTGCTGGCCGAGGGACCGGCTGGCGACACGCTCGGATGGATCATCAATGCCGCGATCGTAGGAATACTGATCGTTATCCCACTGGCATTTTTCGCGATCCGTCTCTCCAGCGGTGGAGGCTGGCAACTGGTACCTGTGGGAGTGCTGGCGATTGCACTGATCGTCGCCGGAATCGGAATGCGGACCTCGCTGATGCTGGCGGACACCAGCCAGGACCGGCCCGGCGAGATACTCATTGCCGGCAGCAGCACGACTGCCATTCACGAGATCGATCACATGGTGCAGACATACAGTCGAGACCACACCCGATTCCAGCAGGACGTCCGTGATCCGGTTGGCGGTCACGGGCTGGTGATCGTGGTTCACGAGGATTTACGAGACCCGTTCGCCTGGTACTTCCGGAACATGCCGAATTTGGTCGTCGTTCAGAATCCGGAGGACACCCCGGCGGAAGCCCTCCCAGATATACTGATCGTCCCTGATGAAGCATTCGCTGAGTGGGAATCGGTAGCCAGTGATTATCCATTCCGCACATACAACGTTGCCTGGCGAGAAACGGGGCCACACCGCTCTGGAACTTATCAGGGGCTGCTGTTCTCATCGATCAATCCGATCGACTACCCGGACATGGCATCGTTTATCGTGCATCGGCGAAGTCCTACGCTGCTGGAGACCGGATCGTCCGGGGCCGCGGTGATGTTCATGCGGGAGGATCATGCGGAAGTGCTCTGGGGAGGTCCGTAATCTGGGCAAAAGGTACAGCGCCGATTGAAACAATCAGCGCTGTGAACAGGATGGTTGGGTTAGTAGGGTTGTAACTCCGGAGTACCCGAATTATTCAGGTGGGATATCGCATCCATGAGATCTGAAAGGTTGAACGGCTTGGTTAGACAGATACTCGCGCCTGAAGCCTCGGCTTTTCGATGAACCTGAGGTACTGCCGACATCAGAATGGTCGGCGGTGAGCTCTTACCCCATCGGGTGCCGAGCTCTTCTACAATCTCCGAACCCATGCCATCTGGCA
>SLFF01000014.1 GCA_007124395.1 Thermomicrobiaceae bacterium
AGGACCGCCAGATACGAATTGATCAGCAGTCCGAGCATGAACGTAGAGACGCCAAACCAACCGAAGAAATGAAGGGGCCGCAGTGTGTACTGGGTCAGAAAAAGCACCGTAATCAGGTCGAAGAATCCCCGGGCGAAGCGAGTTCCACCGAATTTGGAATGGCCGTAGCGCCGGCTGCGGTGCCGGACTTTCGCCTCGGCGACCCGGAATCCCCGGTTGTGTGCCAGAACCGGGATGTACCGGTGCAGTTCTCCATAGAGGGGAATCTCGTGCGTTACCTCAGCCCGGTAAACCTTGAACCCGCAATTGAAATCGTGAATCGTCATCCCGGTCAGTCTGCGGACGACTGCGTTGAACACGCCAGATGGGATTCGTTTGCTGAACGGATCGTTTCGTGGATACTTCCAGCCACTCACGAGATCGGTATCTTCATCGAGTTGCTGCAGCAGCTTGGGAATCTCGGCCGGAACATCCTGCAGATCCCCATCCATCGTCACGATGACCTCACCACGGGCCGCATCGAACCCGGCACTGAGCGCCGCAGATTTTCCGAAATTCTTGCGGAACTCGATCACCCGCAGAGTGGGATCGTTGGCATGGAGTGTCCTGAGCACCGATGGAGTGCGGTCTGTACTGCCATCGTCGATATAGATAACCTCGAACGGTCTTCCGAGTGCCTTGAGGACGTCATGAATCTCTTCGTGCAGAACGGGGATCGATTCGGCCTCGTTCAGGACCGGAATGACCACGGAGATGTACGGGGTGATGGGATGATCATCGACTGTACCCTCTGGAGTAACAACCTCGGTCGAATCGATGATTTCTTTGTGATCGGTAACGGTCATGGGGTCTGGTCCTGCCCGAATTCTCTGGGACGTTTCGTTACTGCATGACAGCGCACGTGGCGCATGGTTGGATGAGCGTCCGGGATATCGCCGGAAACGCTCATGGAGTGTAGCATGTGTCCGAACGGCTAACCGAATCGGGAAGGACGCTGAGTGAGTCTCACATGGGATGCGATCATCATTAACTACAACGGCGAGATCTTTCTCGATCCCTGTATCCGGGCGCTTCTCCGCAATGCAATTCCGCCAGCACGGATCATCGTGGTCGACAACGCGTCAACAGATGAGTCAACGAAGGAGCTCGCCGGGTGGCCAGAGGTCGAACTACTGGCACTTCCTGAAAACCGGGGCTATGCCGGTGGGGCCAACGCTGGAGCCGGGACCAGCGACGCGGATCTGATGGTGTTTCTCAATCCAGACGTCGAGCTGGATGGCTCGTTCGGGCGTGACCTTGGACAGATCTTTTCAACCGATTCCGACCTCGGGATCGCCGGGGCGAAACTTCTGTTCCCTGATTCCACAAAGATTCAGCACGCTGGTGGGATTGTGCATTTCCCAGTATTGACCACGTCGCACGCAGGCGAAGGTCAGGAAGACGACGGCCGGTTCAACACTTCGAAGGAGGTGGACTACGTCACTGGCGCCGCGCTGTCGGTTCGTCGAGTCGCATTTGAGGCAATCAACGGGTTCGATGAATCCTATGCTCCCGCCTACTGGGAAGACGTCGATCTCTGTTTCCGTATGCGGGAGTCCGGGTGGAGTGTTCAGTACCGACCGGAGTTGGCCGGAGTTCATCATGAGGGCGGTGGAAAACCGCGAGGTAGTGACTACTTCGAGATGTGGACCCGCAACCGTTTGCGATTTGCGGCCCGTCACCTGAGCGCCGAGCAGTGGTGGAGCGCGTTTGTTCCTGCGGAGATCGAGCGACTACGTGGCGAGATCAGCGCCGTGGAGTCGACGGACTGGTACGCCCGAAGCGGAGGACTCACGATCGAGCAGGCTGCTCGTGCCGGATCGATCCTGGGATCGCACTCTTCAGCGGCGGTACGGCCCGAGCGGTTGCTTGAGTCGATCCAGTCTGTCCGTGAGCTCGCTCCGCTGGCCGATCCCGCACCGCCTCCAATAAGCCCGAAAGACGGGGTTGCTCGCCGATTGAAACGCATGCTGGCCCGGTTCAGTGGACGACTCTACGCCGAAGAGCTGTACTGGCAGCAGCGGCAATTCAACGAAGCGGTGGTTCGCGCTATCGAAGCGCAGGACAGGCTCAATCGAGAGCTGGTTGCCGACCTCCTTCTGACACTGTTGCTCATGGCTCCCCGGCCATATGTTGATAGTGAATCAACATATACAGATAACGATCCAGGCCTCTGATCGGGTGCCTGTCTCACCGATGTTCCCTGGGTAGTCGGCCTTCCATTCGACTTCGCTCAGGGCAGGCTCTCCGTTTGGCCCGTTCGGGCGATGTAGCCTGTGATAAACGTCAGCGCTGGACAATCACTCATCTCTCACAGGCAATGATCCATCCGGGTAACAGCTCAGACGGAGCTGCGTTGCTACCAGTTGGGAATATTTCACCGCCTCATCGCTTCAGTTTGCCCGTGGAGCGCACTTCGAGCTTCTCATTCTGATATTATGGTTGACGGTACATGGTACTAGTGACTATTATTAGCCATGCAACCCGGGAGGTTCGATGAGGCGAGACATGCATCTGACAATTGAGACAGTCTGTTTCGCGCTCATCGAGGGCGAATTGCAGGTACTCCTGGTTCAGCGGGCTGCTGAGCCGTTCGCTGGTTCCTGGGCGTTGCCTGGCGGTGATGTACTGGTGGACGAACCGTTCGATTCCGCGGCACAACGCATTCTTTCGGAAAGTGCTGGGCTCTGGGGTGTCTATCTGGAGCAGCTCTACACCTTCGGCGATCCGGGACGCGATCCGAGAGGTCGGGCGGTGTCCATCACGTACTACGCGCTGATGCCGGCCATGTCCGTCAATTCGGGTATGACGGTGGCTCGTCCCGGGCGTGGCTGGAGTGCAGCCGAATGGCATCGGGTTGATCAGCTTCCCGGTCCGCTTGCGTTCGATCACGGTCGCATCGTTGCTTATGCCCGCTGGCGGTTGTCTCAGAAGATCACGTACACCCCGCTCGCGTTCCACCTGCTCTCCGAGCATTTCACGATGTCCGATTTGCGGGGCGTCTATGAGGCAATTGTTGGAGAAGCCTATGACCCGAGCAACTTCACCCGGCAGATGCTCGCCAGATGGGACCTGGCTCCAGTGCCTGGAGCCAGGGATCGTCGAAGCCGGCGACCTGCCCGTCTGTATCGCTACATCGGCCCACGAGAGATCCCTGGCGGGCCGGAGACACTGGATGACATCGATATCGAGGCAGAGCCGGCAATCGATCCGGCAAGTATAGAAAGTGAGACCAGAGACTGATGACTGTGACACTTCCCGTTGTGCCGCCGCCGGTCGAAGAGGAACATCTGTCCAAATCACAGCGAGCCGAGATACTTGCCGAGATCGACGCGCTGCGTACCAAACATAATGCGGTCGTCCTCGCGCATAGCTATCAGGTGCCTGACCTTCAGGACATCGCTGATTTCGTCGGTGACTCGCTGGGCCTGTCTCGACAGGCTGCGGAGACCGATGCCGATGTCATCGTGTTCTGTGGCGTTCACTTCATGGCGGAGACCGCCGCGATTTTGAGCCCAGAGAAGACGGTCCTGTTACCTGATCTGCGGGCAGGCTGCTCGCTGGCGTCGAGTATTACTGCTGATGAGTTGCGCGATTGGAAAGCGCAGCATCCTGGCGCAGTGGTCGTCTCCTACGTGAACACGACCGCGGAAGTGAAGGCGGAGAGCGACTACTGCTGCACGTCAGCAAACGCAGTCCAGATCATTCAGTCGATTCCTGAAGACCAGAAGATTCTCTTCCTGCCTGACCTCTTTCTTGGTGAGTGGGTGAAGCGCGAGACTGGCCGGGAAAACATCGAACTCTGGCTCGGTGAATGCCATGTTCACGCTGGCATCGTCTCCGAGGATGTCGAGCGAGCGCGCCATGACTGGCCGGATGCCGAGTTGCTGATCCACCCGGAATGCGCCTGCGGCTCAAAATGTATGCTGGACCTGCAGTCTGGGAAACTGGATTCTGCCCGCACCAAGGTTCTTTCTACCGAGGGTATGGTCCGCCACGCGATGCAGAGCGAGTCAGACCAGTTTGTGGTGGCCACCGAAACCGGCGTGCTCCACCGGCTGAACAAACTGGCTCCTGGTAAAGAGTTCCGTGCAGTGCGTGAGAGCGCCGTGTGCGGATTCATGAAGGTCAACAATCTGACCAATGTCAGAGACTCCCTGCGCCACATGCGACATCACGTCACTGTCCCGCAGGAGATTGCTGATCGCGCCCGCGTGGCGATCGATCGAATGGTATCGATTGGCTAGAGACACGATCTCATTCTTTCACGGGCTGGTTGTTCCCGAGTCGTTTCTGGATTCTTGGAACAGCCAGCCGAATGATTAGCACCCGAATCGCACCTGCGAGCGGGATGGCTACCAGAGCGCCGATAAGCCCTCCAACCGATCCACCTGCCAGCAACGCGAAAATCACCAGGATAGGCGGAATGCTCGCCTGTCGCTTCATCACCTGCGGATAGACCACGCTGCTTTCGAGGAACTGAATAACCAGATAGAGGCCGATCACCAGGAGCATTTTGGTCATGCTATCGAAGGCGGCCACAATCAGTGCCGGCACCAGCGCGGCCAGCGGCCCGATGATCGGGATTAACTCGCCAAAGAACATGAACATTGCCAGAGGCAAGGCGAAATCGACACCGATCAGGGTCAATCCGATGAACGCGACCACGGCGAGAATTGCGCCCGAAATCACGACACCACGGATGTAGCCACCGATGGTCGAACCGACCTCCGCCGAAATGTCTTCCGCTTCGTCTCGTCGATGAGGTGGAACCATTGAGAGAGCCAGGGATCGTGCGCCGGGTTTCCCGATCAGCCAGTAGATCGAGAGGAAGACCGCCAGGGTCAGTTCGGCCAGACCACTGACGATCATCAGAGGCGCTTCCGCGAATCCCCCTCCACCGTTCTCCATCTGTCCTTCGAAGAATTCGGTGATCTGATCCTCGCTGACCCATCCCTGTTCGTCGACCCAGGCTGAGAGATCATCGACCGCGTCAGGGATTGATTCAGTCAGGTCACCGACCTCTGTGAGAACCATCGGGACGAACGTCAAAGCGAGCAGGACCATGGCCAGAACGACCGAGAGATAGGTGAGGACAACGGCTAGACTGCGTCGCATACGCTTCTGAAACCGTTGAACGAGTGGCTCCAGGGCCTCGGCCAGAATGATGGACATCAAGAGAATAGCCAGTGGACGAAGAATCATCCAGGCGATGAAGACGATGGCGAAAGCAATGGCCAGTGCAGCAGCGGAGGCAGCGATCGAGCGCCAGTCTAGCCAGACCTTTTGTCCCCCCTCTGGAGGATCGTTGGACATTTCAGATGTGGACATCGCCCACCCCTTCCCCGACATAGTGTCAAGGTGACGAGCGCAACGTTTGGGCCACGAACATTCTTGATTGAGTCAGAGGGGTCGGAATATAACCGAAAAGCGAGCGGCAAAGTGCCTACTCGCTTACGTCTTCGTCTGGCGGGGTTCCGTTGTCGTCAGGCGACGGAGTCGCTGCAGCTTCAGCAGTCACCTCGGCGAGTTCTTCATCTTCGCCGGTCCGGATCAGCGTGAGAGATGCGACCTGATCGCCCTCATATGGCTTCATGATCCGGACACCCTGCGCCGAACGGCTCAGCTGGGAAATCTGCTCGACGGCAACACGGATTACCTTGCCGAGATGGCTCATGATCATGATGTTGTCGGCTTCATCGACTACGCGAGCGGAGGCGACTTCGCCGTTTCGTTCACTCAGCTTGATACCAATCACGCCCTGTCCGCCACGACCCTGGTTCTTGAACTGCGACAATGGGGTACGCTTTCCGAATCCGTGCTCAGAGACGAAGAGCAGGTCCGACTCGGGAGTAACCACTTCAGCGGCGATAATCCGTCCACCGCTCGGCATACGCATACCGCGCACGCCCGCAGCTGTTCGACCCATCGCCCGGACATCGGATTCGCGGAACCGGATCGCTTTACCCACATTGGATACCAGGATCATATCGTCCGACCCGGACGTCATTCGCACCCATGCGAGCTCGTCACCTTCTTGCAGGCCGATTGCTCTCAGTCCAGTCGATCGAACCGTGCGGAACTGAGCAAGTGGGGTTCGCTTGACTCGACCGTTCTTCGTACACATGAACAGGTACTCGGCAGTTTCGTCTCCACTGATCGGCAAGAGCGTAGTAATCTGCTCACCCTGCTCGATTCCGATCAGGTTGATCACCGGAATACCGCGAGACGTTCGACCGGTCTCCGGCAGCTCGTGCACCTTGATTTGGAATACTCGTCCCCGATTGGTGAAGAACAGCAGGCGATCATGCGAGTTGGCCGTCAGAATGTGTGCGACCCGGTCTTCCTCGCGCAAGCCAATCCCGGTAATGCCTCGACCACCGCGGCGCTGGGCCTGGTAGGTCTCGTCAGCAATCCGCTTGACATAGCCACGGTCGGTGATCGTAATGATGACCTCAACGTCAGGGATGAGATCTTCGTCGCTGATGTCCGAGAACGTGTCCATGATCTCGCTGCGTCGCTCGTCCGCGTATTTGTCACGGAGCTCGTCAAGCTCGTCCTTAATGACCTGAGAAACCATCTCGTCATCGGAGAGCAGCGCCTCGAAATGGGCGACCTGCTTGAGGATGCCCCGGTACTCGTTTTCGAGCTTTCGACGCTCCAGCGCGGCGAGTCGGCGCAACTGCATCTCGAGAATGGCGTTCGCCTGCGCCTCGCTGAATGAGAAACGAGACATCATCGCTTCACGGGCGGCCTCGGCGTTTGGCGACTGGCGGATCATCTGGATTATCTCATCGACGTGGTCCAGCGCGATCTTCAGGCCATCGAGTATATGGGCTCGACGTCGTGCCCGGCGAAGGTCGAATTCGGTACGGCGGCGGATGACCTCACGACGATGATCCAGGTAGTGCTGGAGCATGCGCTTGATGTTGAGCACTCGTGGTTGTTTGCCATCGACCAGCGCCACCATGTTGACGCCAAATGATTGCTGCAGTGCGGTGTGCTTGAAGAGCGCATTCAGAACTCGCTGCGGCTGGGCGTCACGCTTCAATTCGATGACGACGCGCATTCCGCGGCGATCGGTTTCGTCTCGCAAGTCATGAATGCCGTCAATGCGTCCGGCTTTGACATACTCGGCGATACGTTCCAGCAGGGCGGCCTTGTTCACCTGATAGGGAAGCTCGGTGACGATGATCTGGAAGCGGTCACTGCGACCCCCCATCTCTTCGATCTCGGTGCGAGCGCGGGTGACGATACGACCGCGGCCTGTTGCGGCGGCGGCCCGGATGCCCTCTCGCCCCAGAATAATGCCGCCGGTCGGGTAGTCAGGTCCCAGAATGTACTTGCACAGTTCATCGATCGACGTATCGGGATCGTCGATAAGCTGGATGAGACCGTCGCAGAGTTCGCCGAGATTGTGGGGCGGGATGTTGGTGGCCATACCGACGGCGATACCTGATGCACCATTGAGCAGCAGGTTCGGGAATTTGGCAGGCAATACAGTCGGCTCGTGCTCGCTATCGTCATAGTTGGGAATGAAGTCGACGGTCTGCTTGTCGATATCCTGCAGGAGTTCTGCGGCGATCGGAGCCATACGCGACTCTGTGTAGCGCATTGCTGCCGCGCCATCGCCATCGACTGAGCCGAAGTTTCCCTGACCATCAACTAGCGGATACCGCATGACAAAGGGCTGGGCCATACGGACCAGCGCATCATAAACGGCCGCGTCACTGTGAGGGTGGTAGGACTTCAACACCTCGCCCACGATACCGGCACTCTTCCGGTACCGACTGTTCGGACGAACGCCCATCTCATGCTGTGCATAGAGGATTCGTCTCTGAACCGGTTTGAGACCGTCACGAACGTCAGGCAACGCACGTTGAACGATGACACTCATTGCATAATCGAGATACGATCTTCGCATCTCCGTGTCGATGTTTATCGCCTGTACGTTCCCAATGCTCACTGAGGCAGCTTCCCTGCTTGTCGAGTTTACGAGGTCACGTGCGCCAACGATAATTATATCAATTTTCCGCATGAGTGCGCTGAATAGTGGCAAGATTCACTTGTGCGCAGCAATCAGGAGCAGAACTGGATGAACTCAACAGGTGACAGAACGAAATCCGGTATCCGTACAGCGGTCGGGCTCGATCATCCTCGATACCACGTGTGATCCCCATGGAGAGGTCGAAGACGTCCTGAGACTCTTCGCCGAATTGCAGAGCGCTGCTGGCAATCTGCACACCTATCGAGTGACGGATCTGTCGCTCTGGGGAGCCGCAGCCTCCGGGAACAATGCCGAGACGTTGCTCCCTCTCCTGCAGCAGAATTCTCCCGCGCAACTCCCGGCAACCCTTGTCCGGCGCGTGCAGGACTACTTCAATCGCTATGGGCATCTGCGTCTGGAATCACGTGACACTGGACTGGTGCTCTGCTCACTTGATCCGATGCTGCTGAACGAAGCTGCCCAACATCTCGACAAACGGATCGCCGACGGAGTGATACCCATCGCGGCTGCTGAGCGGCTGAGTGCGAAGTCGAAACTTGCGCAGAGCGGATTGCCCGTTGTGGAGAACGCCGCGCATCGATTGACGGGGAACGCTGATTTCTCGCTGAATGAGTCCGTGCTGCTCCGCGATTATCAGAACCAGGCGCGCGATCGGTTCGTTGAAAGCTCCCATGACGGCGGGGTGATAATCCTCCCGTGCGGGGCTGGGAAAACCGTGGTTGGCGTATCGATTGCCGCATCGCTTCGGAGTTCGACACTGGTAGTGACCCCGAACCGGACGATCGGCGAGCAGTGGGCGTCGCATTTCACATCCCTGACCACGCTGAACGCCGACGACATCGATCTCTTTCCATCCGACATCGGCCGCAAACCGATTGCGATCGTCACGTATCAGGCGCTCACCTCACAGCGGAACGGCTTCGCCCGTCGTTTGAGCGAGGCACAGGAGGTTCCGTGGGGTCTCGTGATCTACGACGAGGTGCACTCACTTCCGGCGGACGTATTTCGCCAGAGTGCGGTACTGCAATCGAAACGGCGGCTGGGACTGACCGCCACTCTGGTTCGAGAGGACGGGCGTGAACGCGATGTCTACGCGCTGGTAGGACCGCCGATCTGGCAGTCACGGTGGCGTGATCTGGAGCGCCAGGGGTGGATCAGCCCGGTGGACTGCTACGAGGTGCGGGTTCGTATTGATTCGACTCCCGAAAACCCAGAGCGCGGCTTCGCCGGTAAGGTCAGGACGGTCGAGCGATTGCTGGCACGCCATACCGATGACCAGGTGTTGATCGCGGCGCACCGTCGCAAAGAGGTAGCGATCCTGTCCAACCGAATGGGCGTTCCATCAGTCACCGGCGAGACACCTCAGAGCATGCGATCTCAACTGTATGAGCAGTTCAAATCAGGAGCGATCGGCTGCCTCGTCGTCTCCACGGTGGCCAACGTCGGAGTCGACCTGCCCGACGCGAACGTGTTGATTCAAGTCAGCGGCACATTTGGCTCGCGTCTGGAGGAGGCCCAGCGGCTGGGTCGTCTGCTCCGACCGAAGGCCGACCAGAAGCCCGCCAAGTTCTATTCTCTGGTGCTTCCCGTGACGCGGGAGCGCGAGTATGCTGAGCGTCGACAGCGG